>NZ_CBFHJT010000038.1:21837-24636 GCF_965656025.1 Polaribacter sp. | reverse complement strand
AAATAAAGCAAAAATTGCTGCAAAAATTGGTGATGTATATCTTAGAGAAACTGCTGTACCAATTGCCAGATAATTTAAAGATTGAAAAAAGCAAGTGAGCGAAATTACCCCAATAACACCTCTTAAGAATAGCCATTTCTTATGAGTTCCTAAAATGGGGATTTTTAACTTAATTATTAGCGGAATTGTAAATAATAACGTACCAATAGATCTAAAAAAAACGACTTGATATACATTAAAGCCTCTTAAATATTTAACTACAGAATTCATTAATGTAAAAGCAATAACGCTAAAAATCATGTAATAAATGGCTGTGTATTTTTTAGGTTTCATACAATCCTATTCAGTAACAAAATTAGGTTTTCTTTTCTATATTCAATAAAAAACTCGGAGCTAAAGTTAGTCCGAGTTTTCTTCGTTTTATAAACTAATCAACCTTATAAAACTATTTTCTTAAAGTTTTAATGATATCTAAAGCATTTTTTGTGGCACTTTCAATTTTATCATAATCAAAATTACCGTTTGCATCTTTAGCCATTAATTTAGAACCCATACCTACACAACTTACACCTGCGTTAAACCATCCTTCTAAATTTTCTTTTGTTGGAGATACACCACCTGTTGGCATGATGCTTGTCCAAGGTTGTGGACCTTTAATCCCTTTCACGAACTGTGGGCCATAAATATCACCAGGAAATAGCTTTACTATTTCGCAACCTAATTCCTCAGCTTTGGCAATTTCTGTAAGTGTACCACAACCAGGAGACCATAAAACTTTTCTACGGTTACATGCAATTGCAATATCTTCTCTTAAAACTGGTGTTACAATAAAGTTTGCACCTAAAGCCATAAACCTAGAGGCTGCTGCTGCATCTGTTACAGAACCAACACCCATAACCATACCTGGTAATTCTTTAACTACATATTTTACCAATTCGCCAAAAACCTCGTGTGCAAAATCTCCACGAGCTGTAAATTCTAATAATCTTGCACCACCTTTATAGCAAGCAGTTATTACTTTTTTACTTACTTCTAAATCTGAATGATAAAATAAAGGAACCATTCCTGTATCTTTCATTACCTGTGCTACTTCTAATCTTGTATATTGAGCCATATTATTGTGTAATTGTGTATTTGTGTAATTGTGTAATTGTTGAATTTATAACTTTTAAACAGTTACACAATTCAACAATTAAACCTTTTTTAACGAGCTACTCTTCCAGAAGCATCACCTCCCATTAATTTTTCTACTTCTGCTACTGTTGCTAAGTTTGCATCACCTTTTATGGTGTGTTTTAAGCAAGATGCAGCAACTGCAAAGTCTAATGCATTTTGATCATCTTCTGGGTATTTTAGTAATCCGTAAATTAAACCTCCCATAAAAGAATCTCCACCACCAACTCTATCTACAATATCTGTAATTTGGTATTGACGTGTTTGAAACAATGTCTTACCATCATATAAAACACCTGCCCACGTGTTATGAGAAGCAGAAATTGAACCTCTTAAAGTTGTAATTACTTTTTTAGCTCTTGGAAATTTTTCCATCATTTGCTCACAAACAGATAAAAAAGCTTCTGCTTTTACGTTATGACCTTCTGTTTGTACAGAAATTCCTGCTGGTTTTATACCAAAGTGCATTTCTGCATCTTCTTCGTTTCCTAAAACTATGTCACAGTACGATGTTAATTCTGTCATTACTTTTTCTCTGTGAGCGTTATCACAATATTTCCAAAGTTTTGCTCTATAATTTAAGTCGGTAGAAATGGTAATTCCTTTAGCACTTGCTGCTTTTACAGCCTCTAAACAAACATCTGCAGAACCTTGGGAAATTGCTGGTGTAATACCTGTCCAATGAAACCACTCAACACCATCAAAAACGGCATCCCAATCGATCATACCAGACTCAATTTCTGCAATGGCAGAATGTGCTCTATCATATACCACTTTAGAACCTCTAGATACAGCTCCTGTCTCTAAGAAATAAATCCCTAAACGATCTCCACCCCAAACAATTTTATCTACTCCAACACCTCTTTTACGCATTTCCATCATTGCACACTCTCCAATATCATTTTTTGGTAAACGTGTTACAAAATCAACATCAACACCATAATTTGCTAAAGAAACTGCTACATTAGATTCTCCTCCACCATATACAACATCAAAATTATTTGCTTGCGAAAATCTTAAAAATCCTTGTGGAGCTAATCTTAACATGATTTCTCCAAACGTTACTACTTTACTCATTTTAATTGCTATTTATATTTTTTATAGTTATTTGCTTAAACGTTTAACCAATGTTTTAAAATAAAATCAAAATAGTTTATTTACTTTCTATTTTGATTGTAATTTATATCGTTCTATATTTGCTTAAACGTTTAAGCAAATATATTAAAAATTTGAATACGAAAAAGAAAACTACCATAAAAGATATTGCAAATGTGCTAAATATATCTGCTGCTGCTGTTTCTAAAGCATTACATGATGATACCAGAATAAGCGAAAAGACAAAAAAAGCTGTAAAACAGGTTGCAAAAAACTTAAATTATCAACCGAATCACTTGGCAAGTGCCCTTAGAAGTGGAAAAAGTAAATTGGTTGGTGTTATTGTACCAAGAACAAATAGCAACTTTTTTTCATCAGTAATTCAAAATATAGAAGAAGTTCTTAACAAAAAAGGATATAATATTATTATTACACAATCCAACGAATCCTACAAAAAAGAATGTGATAGCATAGACACTTTATTATTTACACAAGTGGATGGTATTATTGCTTCTATGGCAAATGAAACTG
>NZ_CBFHJT010000038.1:13867-21741 GCF_965656025.1 Polaribacter sp. | reverse complement strand
TATTTGATAGAGGGGAAAACGATTTAAACGTTGATTATATTGGAATTGATGATTATAATAGTAGTCAAACCATTGTAAAACATCTTGTTAATGAAGGTTGCAAAAGAATTGCACATATTGGAGGTTTTAAACATACAAGAATTTTTAATAACAGAATTAGAGGATATGTAGATGCCTTAAAAAAATATAATTTACCCCTAGATGATGAACTTTTACTAGAAAGTAACTTATCTAAAGAAGATGGTAGAAAAAAAATGCAACAACTATTAAGTTTAAAAAATAGACCAGATGCTGTTTATGTAGCTGGCGATTATGCTGCTTTAGGTGCTTTGCAAGTTTTAAATGAAAATAATATAAATATACCCAATGAAATTGCATTGGTAGGTTTTGGTAACGAGCCATTTACAGAGATGGTAACACCAAGTATTACCAGTGTGCATCAACATAGTGCAGATATAGGTAAAATGGCTGCTGAAACTTTTTTAAACTACGCAAAAAAGAATACAATTACACAATCTTTAAAAAAACAAATATTAGAGGCAACGTTAATTATAAGAACTTCTTCAAATAAAAAAAACCTTTCTTAAGGTGAAGAAAAGATAAAAATAAAGCCAATGATTTGTTACAAACAATAAATGTAGAATCTTTATATACTACAGATGATCTTGTAGATAGTTTAGAGAACAATAATTGTTTTAACACTATAAAAAATATTTTAATTTTGGATGAAATGAATACTGTTAAATGGGGAATTATTGGATGTGGTGATGTAGCTGAAGTAAAAAGTGGGCCTGCTTTTTACAAAGTAGCAAATTCTGAACTGCTTGCTGTAATGAGAAGAAGTACCGAAAAAGTAAAAGACTTTGCAAAAAGACATAATGTACCTCTTTGGTATGATAATGTTGAAGACCTTTTGGCAAATAAAGAAATTAACGCTGTTTATATTGCTACACCTCCATCTTCTCATTTAGCAATTGCAAAACAAGCTTTAAATGCTGGTAAATTCGTTTATTTGGAGAAGCCGATGACATTAGATTTAGCAGAAGCTATTGAATTACGAAATTTTATAAAACCAAGTCATAAAATTGTTGTTGCTCATTACAGAAGAGAGTTAGAGGCTTTTAAAAAAGTGAAGGATTTAATAGATTCTAAAATAATTGGAAATATTTCTCACGCTAAAATTGAAATCTTACAACCAGAAAACAACGATATTATTGCAGATACAGAAGATAACTGGAGAGTAAATCCAGAAATTTCTGGTGGCGGTTATTTTAACGATATTGCACCTCATCAATTAGATTTAATGCGATTGTATTTTGGAGATTTTAAAGAATCTAAAGGTTTTACTACTTCAACAAAAAACAATAAAGTTGATGATGTAATTAACGGAAGTATTGAGTTTAAAAACGGAATTCAATTCCAAGGAATCTGGAATTTTACAGTTTCATCAAAAGCACAAAAAGACGAATGCATAATTTATGGTGATATGGGGACAATAAAATTTTCTTTTTATGGTGAGAAAATCACTCTAGAAACTAATGGGGGTTATCAAGAATTTTCTTTTAAAACACCTAAACACGTTCAACAACCTTTAATAACATCAACAGTAAATTATTTTTTAGACAAAGAAAATAATCCTTGCACCGTTAAAGATGGTTTGGCTACGTTACAAATTATAGATAGTTTTATAAACTAACAATGTAATTCTTATTACAAAAAAAGCTCTTCTTTCGAAGAGCTTTTTTATTTTCTTATAAAGAACGTCTAATACCAAGTTCTAAACCTCTCAATTCTGCTAAACCACGTAAACGCCCTATACCTGAATACCCAGGATTGGTTTTCTTTTTTAAATCGTCTAACATTTTATGACCATGATCTGGCCTAAAAGGCATTTTTAAATCTTGTCTTCCTGCTGCAATTCTTTTCTGTTGCTCTAAAACTAAAGCTTTCATCACTGCATACATGTCTACATCACCATCTAAATGATCTGCTTCGTGAAAATTTCCTTCTGCATCACGTTTTGTTGCACGTAAATGAATAAAATGAATTCGATCCCCTAAACGTTCTACCATACCTGTTAAATCATTATCATCTCGAACTCCAAAAGAACCTGTACAAAATGTTAATCCATTGTTTAGAGATTGTACTGCATTGTAAATATCTTCTATATCTTGTTCTGTAGACACCACTCTTGGTAAACCTAAAATTGAAAACGGTGGATCATCTGGATGAATGCACATTAATACACCTGCTTGTTCTGCTGTTGGAATAATTGCTGATAAAAACGAGAATAAATTTGCTTTCAATTCTTTAGGACCTATATTTTTATAAGTTGCTAAAATTTGATTGAATTCTTCTAAACTATATCCTTCTTCAGCCCCTGGTAAACCAGCAATAATATTTTTGATTAATTTGGTTTGTTCTTCTTTTGATGCATTTTTGATAAAATCAGTAGCTTTTTGCTTTTGCTCATCAGAATACTCATTTTCAGCACCTGGTCTTTTTAACAAATACAATTCAAAAGCAGCAAAAGCAGCAGCTTCAAAACGTAATGCTGTAGATTCATCTGAAACTTCGTAATCTAAATTGGTACGTGTCCAATCTAAAACCGGCATAAAGTTATAACAAACAATATCAATACCACATTTACCTAAATTTAAAAGTGTTTGTTTGTAATTTTCAATGTATTTTTGATATTCACCAGACTTGGTTTTAATATTTTCATGAACAGGTACAGATTCTACCACAGACCAAGTTAGGCCAACATTTTCAATAATATCTTTTCTTTTTTGAATTTCTTCAACAGTCCAAACTTCTCCATTTGGAATATGATGCAATGCAGAAACAATTCCTGTTGCTCCTGATTGTTTGATATCTGATAAGGAAACTGGATCATTGGGTCCATACCAACGCCAAGTTTGTTCTAAATTATTTCTCATTTTTATTTTTTTAAACTCCACTATATGCTGCAAAACCACCATCTATGGGAACTACAACTCCTGTTACAAATTTAGAACCTTCTCCACATAACCATAAAGTTGTACCAATTAAATCTTCTGGTTCTCCATAACGACCCATTGGTGTTTGGTCTATAATTTGTTGTCCTCTTTGTGTTAAACTACCATCTTCATGGGTTAATAAAGTTCTGTTTTGATCGGTTAAGAAAAAACCTGGAGCCAATGCGTTTACTCGAATACCAACTTTAGAAAAATGTACTGCCAACCATTGTGTAAAATTAGAAACGGCCGCTTTTGCACCACTATAAGCTGGTATTTTTGTTAAAGGTGTAAAGGCATTCATAGAAGAAATATTAAGCACAGAACAACCTTCTCTACCCACCATATCTTCTCCAAAAACCTGTGTTGGAATCAACGTTCCTAAAAAATTTAAGTTGAATGTAAATTCGATTCCTTTTGGATCTAAATCAAAAAAAGTTTTAAAACCTTCTGTTTTATTTAACAAATCTTCTGTTTCTAAAAAAGGATTAGAAGTGGTTCCTAGAGGATGATTGCCTCCTGCTCCATTTATCAAAATATCTATTTTACCAAAAGCATTATTAACTTCTTGTTTGGCTTTTTTTAAAGAATCTTTTTCTAAAACATTGGCTGCAACACCAATTGCTTTTCCACCTTCATTATTAATTTCTTGGGCAACTTTATCTGCAGCTTCTTCACGTAAATCTAATACTGCTATTTTATTTCCTTCTTTGGCTAGTGCTTTTGCCAATGTACTACAAAGTACACCTCCTGCTCCAGTTAAAACAATTGTTTTGTTCATTTTTTTGTTGGTTAATTTATAATAATGAAAAGTAAAATTAATAAAAACAATATTACAAATAGCACATAAAAGCAATAATAATAAGTAATAAACTGAGAATAAAATACTGAATACCTCTTTTTGCTACAAGAAACAATAGCGTTTGTATAATTTGATGAAATACTGTAAAAAACTTAGTTTTAAAGTTTATTTATATGATTTAGAAATAGAATAATTACAAAACGTCAAAATCTATTTTTTTATTACTAGAACCTTTTTTTTCAACTTTTACATTGATAAACATATCAGACTTAACAATTTCAATACCATCCATATCCACAATTTTTGTTTTCTTTTTTTTGCTTTATTCTTCATTTTTTTGTTTTTTACACTTGATTCTACGTTCTGTAAATTTAAAAAAATAAAAATCCTAAAAAATAGACTTAAATTTAATGATACATCAAATAAAAGCTATCCATTCTTTTATCTTTTTAATATCTTTGAAATTCCTCTAAAAACAAATTATAATGAGCGATTTTATTTTATACTTTAAGATGGGTTTAAATCATGTTTTAGACCTTTCTGCCTATGACCATATTTTATTTTTAATTGTGTTAGCTGTGGTGTTTAGCTTCAATCAATTTAAAAAAGTGTTATGGTTGGTTACTTTATTTACAGTTGGGCATTCTATAACGCTAGCATTATCGGCTTATGGCATTTTAAATGTCAACA
Organism: Polaribacter sp.; assembly: GCF_965656025.1. Taxonomy (GTDB): domain Bacteria; phylum Bacteroidota; class Bacteroidia; order Flavobacteriales; family Flavobacteriaceae; genus Polaribacter. Next base: position 17,253 of record NZ_CBFHJT010000038.1, on the reverse strand, counting down.
TGAAATTGATAGAATTTCTAATTCCTGTTACTATTTTTATAACAGGTGTTATCAATGTATTTACAGCCAAAAAATCCTCAACTGGTAAAGAAAATACCAATTTAGTTTTTGCCTTATTTTTTGGATTAATACATGGTTTGGGCTTTTCTAATTACTTTAAAATGATGATTGGAAAAGAAGAAGACAAATTAATGCCTTTGTTAGAATTTGCACTTGGTATAGAAGCTGCACAAATAATAATAGTTTTGGGTATTTTAATAGTAGGTACATTGCTACAAAACTTTTTTAGAGTTACAAAAAGAGATTGGATTTTAGTCTGCTCATCAATTGTTATTGGTTTTGCCATACAAATGATGTTAGATCGTGTTTTTTGGTAATTTATTAACGTTACATTTTTATTAATCTTTTTACTTTCGTAGTAATGACAGAGAAAAAACAATTAAAATATGACAAAGCTTACTTAAGAATGGCTTTAGAGTGGGGCAAACTTTCTCATTGCAAACGCAAACAAGTAGGTGCTTTAATTGTTAAAGACAGAATGATTATTTCTGATGGTTTTAATGGAACTCCCACAGGTTTTGATAATTGTTGCGAAGACGAAAATGGTGCCACAAAGTGGGAAGTGTTACATGCAGAAGCCAATGCTATTTTAAAAGTGGCAGCCTCTACACAATCTGCTAAAAATGCTACTTTATACATCACACTTTCTCCTTGTACACAATGCAGTAAACTAATACACCAAGCAGGTATTAAAAGGGTGGTTTATGCCAACGCATACAAAGACAGTTCTGGTTTAGAATTTTTAGAAAAAGCAGGCGTAGAATTAATGAATTTACCATATGAATAAAAAACACCTACCTCTATATTTATCAATTGCTGTAATTTTTGGACTTTTAATAGGCGTTTCTATTGGTGGAAACTCTGGTAATATGTTGTCTTTATCCAAAACCACAACACAAGAACGCAAAATAAAAAGATTGATAAATTTTATAGAAAGAGATTACGTAGACAAAGTAAGTACAGACTCTCTTTTAGATGGTGCAATTACACAAATGTTGGGCAAATTAGACCCACATTCTGTCTATATTCCTAAAGAAAATTTACAAGCAGTACAAGAAAGTATGCAAGGTAAATTTGTAGGTATTGGTGTACAATTTCGTATCATTTCAGACACTATAACTGTAATACAACCTATAAAAGGTGGACCAAGTATCAAAGCTGGTATTAAAGCTGGAGACAGAATCTTAATGGCTAATAAAGACACACTATTTGGTAAAGACATGCTAAGTGGTGCTGTACCTAGATATTTAAAAGGCAAACCAAATACCGATGTAAATTTACAAGTCTATAGAAAAAGTACAGACTCACTTTTCAACATCGATATTACTAGAGGTAGCGTAAATATTAAAAGTGTAGATTTAGCTTACATGATTAACGATTCTATTGGCTACATCAAACTAGATCGTTTTGCAAGAAATACCTATAGAGAATTTAAAAGCGCTTTAAATAATTTGATAGATGATGGTATGACAGATTTAGTGTTAGACCTTCGTGGAAATGGTGGTGGATTTATAGACATTGCAAACAGTATTGTTGATGAGTTTTTAGAAGACGATAAATTAATTGTATTTACAAAAGACAATAAAGGCGATATAGATGAATCTTTTGCCACCTCTAAAGGAGATTTCGAAAAAGGTGGTTTGTATGTTTTAATTGATGAAAACTCTGCATCAGCGTCAGAAATTGTGGCAGGCGCCTTACAAGATAATGACAAAGGTACCATTATTGGTAGACGTTCCTTTGGTAAAGGTTTGGTACAAATAGAAATGGATTTGGGGGATGGTTCTGCAGTTCGTTTAACAACTGCAAGGTATTACACACCAACAGGACGCTCTATACAAAAACCTTACAATGGTAATGGAAATAAAAATTATTACAGGGACTATCAAAAAAGAATAAATAGTGGAGAATTGTTGAGTAAAGACAGCATAAAAGTAGTGGATTCTTTACAATTTAAAACTCCAAAAGGCAAAGTAGTTTATGGTGGTGGTGGTATTATACCAGATGTTTTTGTAGCGATAGACACCACTTCTTACATGTCTAATTTCTATTTTAATACCATCAATAATTTTGCGTTTGATTATGTAGATAACAATCGTAAAAAATTAGAAAAATGGACAATTGATTCTTACATAGAGGATTTTGATAAAGACGAAAAAATATTTGACAGCTATTTAACTGATATAAAAGACAAAATAAATCCCTCTTTTAGAGCAAAACAAAGCATCAAAAGGTATTTAAAAGCCTCTATTGCCAATGTTCTTTTTGGCGATGTTGGTTTCTACAGAATTATTCATCAAGAAGATAAAATGCTACAAAAAGTTTTAGAGTTGGAAACTAAACAGGAATAGCTTTTCTTTGTAGAAATGATTTCGATAACTACTTCTAAGAATAAAAAAGTCTACTTTGCATCAGACCAACATTTAGGTGCGCCAACAGCAAAAGCTAGTTTTCCTAGAGAAAAAAAGTTTGTAACCTGGTTAGACACTGTAAAACAAGATGCAGAAGCTATTTTTTTATTAGGCGATTTATTCGATTTTTGGTTCGAATACAAAACAGTAGTTCCTAAAGGATTTGTAAGAGTTTTAGGCAAATTAGCAGAAATTAAAGACAGTGGTATCCCAATTTATTTCTTTGTAGGAAACCATGATTTATGGATGAACGATTATTTTGAAAAAGAGCTAAACATTCCTGTATATCATGCTCCACAAGAATTTCTCATCAACAATAAAAAGTTTTTAATTGGTCATGGAGATGGCTTAGGGCCTGGAGATAAAGGCTATAAACGCATGAAAAAAGTGTTTACTTTTCCGCTTTTTAAGTGGATGTTTCGATGGCTACATCCAGATTTAGGTATAAAACTTGGGCAGTACATGTCCGTAAAAAACAAACTAATTTCTGGTGATGAAGATGCCAAGTTTTTAGGCGAAGAAAATGAGTGGTTGGTGCAATATTGCAAAAAAAAGCTAACAGCAACGCATTATGACTATTTTATTTTTGGCCACAGACACCTACCATTAGAAATAAAATTGCAAGAAAACAGTTCGTACATCAACCTTGGAGATTGGATACAATACTTTACTTTTGGTGTTTTTTCTGATACAGAATTTAAATTAACAGAATTTAAAGACAAATCCTCTTTAATAGACTTCTAATACACTAATCTTTAACCTTGTTTTAACAAAATAATTTTGTTAAAATTGTAGCTTTGTTTCACTTAAAAAATAAAACCTAATATAACATAGAATGGATATAGATGTAAGAGCTATTAACGAAAAAATCGAAAGAGAAAGTGCGTTTATAGATATTTTAACCTTAGAAATGAA
>NZ_CBFHJT010000038.1:6210-13773 GCF_965656025.1 Polaribacter sp. | reverse complement strand
TCCATGATTTACAACATGAAAGTAAATGACTTCTCTATAAAAAAAGGACCAATTTTTGCAAATTTTGTTTTAGCAGATGAGATAAATAGAGCACCAGCAAAAGTACAATCTGCCCTATTAGAAGCAATGCAAGAGCGTCAAATTACCATTGGTGATGAAACTTTTAAATTAGATGAACCTTTCTTAGTAATGGCTACACAAAACCCTGTAGAACAAGAAGGTACATATCCTTTACCAGAAGCTCAGGTAGACCGTTTTATGTTAAAAGTGGTAATTGATTACCCTCGTTTACAAGACGAACAAGTAATTATGCGTCAGAATTTATCGGGTGGTTTTGCAACTGTAAACCCTGTAATTTCTATAGATCAAATTATAAAAGCAAGAGAGGTTGCTAATGAGGTTTATATGGATGAAAAGATAGAAAAATACATCCTAGACATTATTTTTGCAACACGTTACCCAGAAAAATACAACTTAGCAAATTTAAAAGATTTAATCAGTTTTGGAGCATCACCTCGTGGAAGTATCAATTTAGCAAAAGCTGCTAAATGTTATGCTTTTATAAAAAGAAGAGGTTATGTAATACCAGAAGATGTTAGAGCTGTTGTTACCGATGTTTTACGCCACAGAATTGGTATTACTTATGAGGCAGAAGCAGAAAATGTAACTTCTGTAGACATCATAAACTCAATCATCAACGAAGTAGAAGTGCCATAAAATGTGTAATCGTGTAATTGTTTAAACGTTAACAATTACGCAAAACCAACAGTTACACTTTTAAACAATTAAACAGTTACACGTTGAATACAAAAGAAATTCTCAAAAAAGTTCGTAAAATAGAGATTAAGACACGTCGTTTGTCTGATCATATTTTTGGAGGTGAATACCACTCCTCTTTTAAAGGACGAGGTATGACTTTTTCTGAAGTTAGACAGTACCAATTTGGAGATGATGTTAGAAGTATCGATTGGAATGTTACTGCACGTTATAACGAACCTTACGTAAAAGTTTTTGAGGAAGAAAGAGAGCTAACTATGATGTTATTAGTAGATGTTTCTGGTTCAGAATCTTTTGGTACTATACATCAATTTAAAAAAGATACCATTACAGAAATTGCAGCAACACTCGCTTTTTCTGCTACTCAAAATAACGATAAAGTAGGTTTAATTCTTTTTTCTGATGATATAGAACTGTTTATTCCTCCTAAAAAAGGGAAAAGTCATGTGTTAAGAATTATTAGAGAATTAATAGAATTTAAACCAAAAAGTAAAAAAACAAACATTGCAGCTGCTTTAAAGTTTTTATCTAGTGTCATGAAAAAAAGGGCAATCGTTTTTATGTTGTCAGATTTTATGGATGATGCGTATGAAAAAACACTAAAAATTGCGGCAAAAAAACATGATTTAACAGGCATAAAAGTATTTGATAAGCATGATGAGGAAATTCCGAATTTGGGAATGGTACCCCTATTAGATGCAGAAACGGGTAGTGTAAAATTGGTAAACACAGCCTCAAAATCTGTTAGAAATAGTTACAAAGCAAATGCTTTGCGTTTAAACGATTATTTTATCAATATTTTTAAAAGAAGTGGTGCAGGTACCATAAACACAAGAGTTGATGAAAGTTACGTGAAAAAATTGTTAGGCTATTTTAAGCATAAAGGAAGATAATAATTTGTTATTCACATGAAAATGAGAATCTATATAAATTGAAACAAAGTAATAAAAATATAAAGTTGGTTAAAAGCGATAAAAAATCACAAACAAAGTGCTTTCTTTCCTCTGTAAAAAGAGTTAGAGAAATGGGGTTCTTTTTACTATTTTCTTTTTGCTGCTTTTCTTCTTTTGCACAAAAATCAATGGTAAAAGCAGAAATTGATACAACCAATATTAGAATTGGAGAGCAGTTCAATTTAAAAATATCTATCAACGAAACACAAAACGTAATACTACCCAAATTAAGCTTAAAAGGTTTAGAGGTGGTAGATTCTACCAAAATAGATACCATAAAAAACAGTTTAATTAGAAGATATATTTTAACCGGATTTGATTCTGGTGCATTTTACATACCACAGCAACAAATATTTGTAAAAAACCAAGCGTATTTAACAGATTCTTTATTGGTAAATGTAGCTACAGTTAAAGTAGACACTACAAAAATTAAAAAATTCCCAATAAAATCTATTAAAAGTGAACCTTATACTTTTGACGATTTTAAAATGTACATTTATATCGCATTGGCCATTTTAGCCATTATTGGCTTTTGGATTTATTGGTTTGTTATCAGAAAAAGAAAACTGGAAGAAGAAGCTCCAACTTACAGAACTTTACCACCTTATGAAGAAGCAATTTATAGGTTGAATGAGTTAGACGAAAAACTATTGTGGCAAAATAATCAAGTAAAAGAATACTATTCTGAGCTAACAGAAATTGTTAGAGGTTATATAGAAAGAGAGTTAAAAGTACCCGCTTTAGAAAACACCACAGACGAAGTTTTATCGATGTTAAAAGATTTTAAAGATGCCGAAACCATACAAACTTCTAAAGAAACTATAGACAAGCTAAAAGATTTATTAAGAGAAGCAGATTTGGTAAAATTTGCAAAATCTAAACCTTTAGCTCCAGAAATTGAGGATGATAGAAAAGATGCAGAGTACATCATTGGCAATTTAAAACCAAAACCAATAATAGAAAAAGAAGAGGAAGATGGATTGGAGTAATTTTGAATTTTACAGTCCAGGATTTTTGTGGCTACTAATTGCAATACCTCTATTAGCAATTTGGCACTTTTTTATGCGTAAAAAAGATGCTGCGGTATTAACTGTACCTAGTGTAAAAGGTTTTAAAACAAACTCTATTGTTGCAAAATTAAAACCAATATTATACGCTTTAAGATTATTAGCGATTGCTGCTATAATTGTTGCTTTAGCAAGACCAAGAAATGTTTCTGTTAGTAAAAAAACAAAAACAAACAGAGGTATCGATATTGTTATGGCAATAGATGTATCTGCAAGTATGTTGGCTAGAGACCTAAAACCTAACCGATTAGAAGCACTAAAAAAAGTAGCTGTTAATTTTATAGATAGAAGACCTAATGACAGAATAGGTATTGTGGTTTATGCGGGTGAAAGTTTTACGCAAACACCTATTACAAGCGATAAAAGTATTGTTAAAAGAACCATCTCTGATCTAAAATGGGGCCAATTAGATGGTGGTACAGCTATTGGTATGGGCTTGGGTTCTGGGGTTAATAGATTAAAAGAAAGTAAGGCAAAAAGTAAGGTAATTATCCTATTAACAGATGGTGTAAACAATTCTGGTAATATCGACCCGAGAACAGCTACAGAACTAGCAAAAGAGTTAGGTATTAAAGTATACACGATTGGTATTGGTACCAATGGAATGGCAGATTTCCCTTGGAGTAGAGACCCAAGAACAGGCAAATTAAACTTTAGAAAACAACAAGTAGAAATTGATGAGGCATTGCTAAAAGATATTGCTACAGAAACAGAAGGAAAATATTTTAGAGCGACAGATAATGAATCTTTAAAAGAGATTTATGATGAAATTGACAAACTAGAAAAAACAAAAATAGAAGAATTCAAATATTACAACTATCAAGAAAAATATAGAATTTTTGTATTTATTGCTCTAGGGTTATTAGGGTTAGAGTTTATTTTAAGAAACACATTATTTAAGAGTTTTATTTAGATGTATCGAATAGAAGAACCAATATATTTTTACTTATTAGTAATCATTCCTGCAATGATTGTTGTTTTCTTGTTGGTTTTTTGGTGGAAAAAAAGAACACAACGTAAATTTTCTGATTCAGAATTATTAAAAAGATTAGCACCAAATTCATCACCATTTAAAACTACTTTAAAACTTGTTTTTTTATTAGTGGGTATTGCCTTTTTAGTTATTGGTTTAACCAATCCTAAAATGGGTACCAAATTAAAAACTGTAAAAAGAGAGGGTGTAGATGTTGTTTTTGCCCTAGATGTTTCTAAAAGTATGTTGGCAGAAGACATTGCACCAAACAGATTAGAAAAATCGAAACAAATTATTTCTAAAATAATAAATAAATTAGGGTCAGATAGAGTAGGCATTATTGTGTACGCAGGTAATTCTTACCCATTATTACCCATAACTACAGATCATGGAGCTGCCAATATGTTTTTAGCAAATGCAAATCCAGATATGGTTTCTAGCCAAGGTACAGCAATAAGCGAAGCTTTAGAACTGGCAAAAACCTATTATAATAACGACGAGCAAACCAATCGTTTTTTAATTATAATTTCTGATGGTGAAGACCACCAAGAAGAAACCAAACAAGTTGCTCAAAATTTAGCTAACGAGGGCGTAAAAATTTATACAATTGGCGTGGGTACAGAAAAAGGTGGCCCAATTCCCATGCGTTTAAATGGGGCTATGATTGGTTATAAAAAAGACAATAAAGGAGAAACTGTGATTACCAAAAGGGTACCAGAAGTTTTACAAGGTATTGCAGATGCCTCTAATGGAAGTTATATTGATGGTAATGTAACAGACAATCCTGTAGATAAAATTGCAGGTATTATTGCTAACGCAGAAAAGAACGAATTTGAAACCAAACAGTTTTCAGATTACAAAGATCAATTTCAATGGTTTTTGGCATTAGGTTTGCTATTTTTAGTTGTAGACATTTTCTTATTTGATAAGAAAACAAAATGGCTTAAAAAAGTAGATTTATTTAATGAAGAAAAAAATAAAAAATAGACCCATGAAAAAAATACAATACACACTTATTATTTTTTTGATGCTATTTTCAACCAAAAATATTGTAGCTCAAAAAGATACGATTGCAAAACAAAGAAAAGCAAGAAAATTGCTACGTCAAGGGAATGACTTGTATAAAAAACAGCAATTTACAGACGCTTCTGTAGCCTATCAAAAAGCATTAGGCAGCAATTCTAATTACGATAAAGCTACCTACAATTTAGGGAATGCTTTGTATCAAAATAAAAACTTTAAAGAAGCAATACCACAATACGAACTTACTGCAAAAACATCAACAAATAAACTCACAAAAGCGCAGGCTTATCATAATATTGGCAATGCAATGATGGAGTCTAAAAACTACCAAGGTGCAGTGGATGCCTTTAAAAATGCCTTAAGAAATAATCCTAAAGATGATGAAACGCGTTATAATTTAGCAGTTGCTAAAAAATTGTTAGAAAAAGAGCAAAAACAAAATAAAGACGATAAAAATAAGGATAAGAACAAGGACAATAAAGACAAAGATAAAAAAGACAAAGACGATAAAAATAAAAACAACGAAGACAAAAATAAAGATAAAAACAAGGATAAAAACCAAGAGAAAGACGGTAAAGGAGATAAGGATAAAGACAAAAATAAAGATCCTAAAAAGGATGATAAAAAAAATCCACAAAAACCAAAACCACAAAAGGGTAAAATGACACCTCAGCAAATAAAACAGTTATTAGAAAACTTAAATAACGAGGAGAAAAAAACCCAAAAGAAAATGAATGCTAAAAAAGCAAAAGGCAAAAAAGTAAAACAAGAAAAAGACTGGTAAAATAGAAAATGAAATTGAAGTTTTACATAACCGTATTTATTGGCTTGCTAAGTTTTTCTTTAGCAGCACAAGAAGCGACTTTAAAAACAAATGTTAGCAAAAATAAATTAGGTGTAAACCAACGTTTAAGAGTAGAGTTTTCGATAAATAAACAAGGTGGAGATAATTTTACTCCGCCTAATTTTAATAATTTTAAAGTAGTTGGTGGACCAAGCCAGTCTGTAAGCCAATCTATATCTCAAACACCAAGTGGTAGAAAAGTAACTTTTTTACAATCTTACACATACATTATACAACCAAAAAGAAAAGGAGAACTTTCTATTGGCAGTGCTACTATAAAAATAAACGGTAAAACAATAAAATCTGACCCTGTAAAAATTATTGTTTTAGACGCTGTAGAAATACCAAAAGACCCAAATGATCCTAATTATATTGCACAACAAAACATACATTTGGTTGCAGAAATTTCGAAATCTAAACCTTATGTTGGCGAAGGTATTTACGTAGAATACAGGCTGTATGTAAGCGAAAATGTAAGTGTATATGACACCAACGTAACAGAAGCACCACAATACAATGGTTTTTGGAATCAGAACATAAAAATAAATGGTTACCCAGTAAAAATGGGTAAATATAATGGCGAAGATTATAGATATATCGTACTTCAAAAAGCCTTATTAATTCCTACAAAAACGGGTAAATTAACCATAGATCCTATGAAAATGGATATTGTGATTGGCGTGCCTTCTGGAAGAGCCGATTTTTTTGGAAACATTATCACAAAAAATGTTAGAAAAGAGTTTGCATCTGCCAAAAAAACAATACTACCAAAAAGTCTTCCTGTAGATGGTAAACCAACTAATTTTACAGGTGCTGTTGGCGATTTTAAATTGGATGTTACCCTAAGTAAAGACATTTTAAAAGCCAATGAAACATCTGAAATAAAAGTAGCAGTTTCTGGAAAAGGAAATTTAAATTTATTTGAGTTACCTACGGTAACTACGCCTGCAGAATTAGAAATGTATCAACCAGAAAGAAAAGAAAAAGTTTGGACCAACGCTAGCGGAATTTCTGGTTCTGTAACAGACACCTACACTGTAGTGCCTCAATACAAAGGAAAATATAAAATACCAAGTGTTTCGTTTTCTTACTTTAATCCAAAAGAAAAAAAATACAAAACTATAAATACAGAAGATTTTTATGTAGATGTACAAGAAGGTAAAGAATTAATAACTGTAGATACAACTGCTGTAAACAAAAAAGATGTAGTTACTACCGGCAATAATTTTAGATACATAGCAACAAAAACAAATTTTATTACCGAAGAAAAGTCAGATTTCTTTAAATCTACCTTATTTTACATCTTATTTTTAGTTCCGTTATTTGCAATACCTGTGGCTATTTTTATTGGTAAAAAACAGCAAGAAAGAAATAACGATATTGTTGGTAACAAGCTTAGAAGAGCGAATAAATTGGCTAAAAAATATTTATCTGAAGCGGAAAAACAATTGGGTAAAAAGGAAGCTTTTTACGAAGCTTTAGAACGTGCTTTACACAATTATTTAAAAGCAAAGTTGGGTATAGAAACTGCAGATATTAGTAAGGATAAAATAACAAATTTATTAGCAAATAAGAATGTAGACCCTATAAATATTAAGCAGTTTATAGAAGTGCTTAAAAGCTCAGATTTTGCGCGTTACACACCATTTACAGCTACTCAAATGAAAGAAGAATTTGAGAGAGCAAAAGAAGTTATTGTACAATTAGACAAACAATTATAAAATGAGAAAAATTGTATTTTTATTGTTGATAATTGCCCACTTTACATCGGCTCAAAGTGTAGATAGTTTGTTTGTATCTGCCAACGAAAACTATAGAAATGGAGAATTTGAAAAAACCGTAAAAGTTTACGAAGATATTATAGATCAAAATGCTATTTCGGCTGAGTTGTATTACAATTTAGGAAACGCCTATTACAAACTAAAC
>NZ_CBFHJT010000038.1:1316-6111 GCF_965656025.1 Polaribacter sp. | reverse complement strand
AAAGTGGGTCCTTCCATTTTTTATTACGAAAAAGCTTTACAATTAAACCCACTAAACCAAGATGTAAAAAACAATTTGGTATTTGCAAAACGTTTGGCTTTAGACAATATAGAGGAAGTTCCAAAAACAGTATTGCAAAAATTAAACGCAAATTACTTGCAGCAACTATCTTACAATCAATGGGCAGTTGTGGTAGTCGTATTTGCAATTTTAGCTTCCTTATTGTTTTTGTTATTTTACTTTGCAGAAACTCCAAAAAGAAAAAGACTGTTTTTTACGACAAGCATTATAAGTTTTATACTTTTAATATTGACCACTTTTATAACTTACCATCAATATAATCAAAGTAAAAAAAATATAGAAGCCATTGTTTTTGCAGAAGAAACAGTTATTAGAAATGCCCCAACTTTAAACTCTGAAGATGTTTTTACTTTACATGAAGGCACCAAAGTTAAAGTTTTAGACACTATAGAAAATTGGAAAAAAATTAAAATTGCAGATGGTAAACAAGGTTGGATTATTGCCGAAGAAATAAAACTACTGACTAGTAAATAATGCTTTTGCAAAAAATTTTCATACATTTGGTTAAAACCAAAATTGTATCTATTGAAAACAAAGATTGCCTTCTTTTTCTCCATAATATTTATTAGTCTTCTAATTACTCCAACAATTATTAGTTTAGTAGACAACTCTCAAAATATTGCCTATTTTATAGACATAAATGAAGAGGAAGAAGAAAATAATGGTAAAGAAGAATCTAAGGTAAATACCGAAATTAAGATAGAAACCACTTCATACTGCAAATCTTTTGTTATCAATAATATTCAAAAAAGTAAAAAAATACGCTTTTTATCTAAAAAGTACACCTGTAAATATTCTAAGATAGCAACACCTCCACCAAGAATTATAGCATAAATTTCGCATTATAATTCAACAAAAAAAATCAATATTTAATAACAAACAAAACTCTAATTTAAAAAATTAGATAACAAAATAAATATATATGTTTAAACACATAAAAAGCGATTTACCTGCAAGTATCGTAGTATTTTTCGTAGCATTACCTTTATGTTTAGGTATTGCATTAGCAAGTGGTGCCCCTCTTTTTTCTGGTTTAATTGCTGGTATTATTGGAGGTATAATTGTAGGCGCTTTAAGTGGTTCTAAAATTGGTGTTAGTGGTCCTGCTGCGGGTTTAGCAGCAATTGTATTAACCGCTATTGGTACTTTAGGTGGTTATGAAAACTTTTTGGTAGCTGTAGTAATTGGTGGTGTAATTCAATTAATTTTTGGTATTTTAAAAGCCGGTATTATTGGGTATTATTTTCCATCATCTGTCATTAAAGGGATGTTAACTGGTATCGGAATTATTATCATATTAAAACAAATACCTCACTTTTTTGGGTATGATGCAGAACCTGAAGGTGCAGATAGTTTTATAGAAGCTTCAGGAGAAAACACTTTTTCAGCAATTTTAAATATTACAGATAATATTACTTTAGGTTCTACCATTATTGGTTTTATTGGTTTGGGTATTTTATTACTTTGGAGTAATGTATTGGCTAAAAAAGGCAAAATATTCCAAATCATTCAAGGCCCTTTAGTTGCTGTTATTGCAGGTATTTTATATTATTTTTTTACAACAGAAAACTCTAAATATGGTATTAATTCAGAGCATTTAGTAAGTGTTCCAGTTCCAGATAGTTTAAACTCATTTTTAGGGCAATTTAGCTTTCCTAACTTTAGTGCTATTACCAACCCAGAAGTTTGGGTAACAGGTTTTACCATTGCTTTAGTAGCAAGTTTAGAAACGCTACTTTGTGTAGAAGCTACAGATAAATTAGATCCACATAAAAATGTAACACCAACAAATAGAGAATTATTAGCACAAGGAACTGGAAATATACTTTCTGGTTTGGTTGGCGGTTTACCAATAACCCAAGTAATTGTTAGAAGTTCTGCCAACATACAATCTGGAGGTAGAACAAAATTTTCCGCTATTCTTCATGGTTTTTTATTGTTAATTTCGGTCATATTAATTCCTACTTTATTAAATAAAATCCCTTTATCTGTATTAGCAGCAGTGTTATTAGTTGTGGGATATAAATTGGCAAAACCTGCTTTATTTAAGCAAATGATTCGATTAGGATGGAAACAATGGGTACCATTTTTTGTAACGGTTATTGGTATTGTTTTTACAGATTTATTAGTAGGTATTGGTTTAGGATTATTGGTAGGTATTGTTGTTATTTTAATAAAAAGTTTCCAAAACTCTCACTTTTTACACAAAGAAGGTGAAGACGTTGATGATGGAAAAATTAAAATGACACTAGCAGAAGAAGTTACCTTTTTTAATAAAGGAGCTATTTTAAAAGAATTAGACAAGTTACCAGTAAACAGCTATTTAGAATTAGATGTTAGAAAAACTAAATATTTAGACAACGATATTATAGAAATTTTAGAAGATTTTATCATAAAAGCAAAAGAAAGAAACATAGATATTAAGCTAATTTCTGAAAGAGGTATTGTAGAAAACCCTAACAGTTTTGTAGATTTTTTTAAGAATAAGCCCAAATTAGCATAAACGAATTTAAAATATAAAATAATTATGAAAGCACATACAAGAGAAACCCAGTCTACCATGACTCCAGAAAAGTCATTACGCTATTTAAAAGAAGGAAATAAAAGGTTTCAAAACAATTTAAAAGCTAATAGAAACCTTTTAGAACAAGTAAATGATACTAGCGAAGGGCAATTCCCTTTTGCAACAATTTTAAGCTGTATAGACTCTAGAGTTTCTGCAGAATTAGTTTTCGATCAAGGTTTAGGTGATATTTTTAGCGTAAGAATTGCAGGTAATTTTATAAATGAAGACATTTTAGGTAGTATGGAGTTTGCATGTAAGCTTGCAGGAACAAAACTAATTGTTGTTTTAGGTCACACAAGTTGTGGTGCTATTAAAGGGGCTTGCGATGATGCAAAACTTGGAAATTTAACAACAATGTTAAGTAAAATAAAGCCTGCAGTAAATGCAATTTCAGAACCCAAAGAAGCTGATAAGAGAAATTCTGCCAACCTAGAATTTGTAGATGCTGTATCTGCTAAAAACGTGTTATTATCAATCGATAGAATTAAAGCCGAAAGCCAAGTATTATCAGAAATGCACGAAGATGGAGAAATAATGATTGTTGGTGCGATGTATAATATACAAGACGGATCTGTAAAATTTTACGAATAATTATTTTTCCCTTTTAAAAACAATTAAAAAGAGAGTCTTTAACTTTTAAAGGCTCTCTTTTTTACTTTTAAATAATTACATTAGTGCACATAAAAATAGAACCCTAAATACTAAAAATGGATATAGATAAAGTTTTTAAAAACAATAAAAGTTGGATTAAAGAAAAACTTCTAATAGACAAAGATTTTTTTGAGCATTTAGGAAAGGGACAAAAACCAGAACTGCTCTATATAGGTTGCTCTGACAGCAGAGTAACTGCAGAAGATTTAATGGGCGCAAAACCAGGAGAAGTTTTTGTTCATAGAAATATTGCAAATATGGTTTCTGGTACAGATTTAAATGTGATGTCTGTTGTAGAATATGCAGTATTAATCTTAAAAGTAAAGCATATAATTGTTTGTGGGCATTATGGTTGTGGTGGTGTTAAAGCGGCTATGCAATCTGTAGACTTAGGTATTTTAAACCCTTGGCTTAGAAACATAAGAGACGTTTATAGAATTCACTCAGAAGAGCTAGATTTAATTTCTAATGAAGATGAAAAATATGAAAGATTAACCGAACTTAATGTAAAAGAACAATGTGTAAACCTAATTAAAACTGCTACTGTACAAAAAGCCATTAGAAACAATGGGTTAAAAATACACGGTTGGGTTTTCGATATTCACTCAGGTAAACTAATAGATTTAAAGATCGATTTTGAAAAGTACTTAGAAGATATTATGAAAATATATCATCTAGACTAGAAAAATTCAAATTATTTCTTTTTAACCTTGGTCATTTTCCATTCCCAAGACCTACCTCCTAATGTTGCTGTATAGTATACTTTTTTACCTCTTACCCTATCTATTTTTATGTGCATTTTAGTACCCGTTTTAAAAGGAAAATTAGGCAAAGTAGCTTCTTCTATAATTAAATGATACTCACAATCGGAAATCCATTCAATTTCAGATTTTATGTAATATTTTTTGTTTTCGTGATACTCTATATACTCATCATCTCCAAATTCTATCAAAACATCTTTACTACCAACTTTGTATTTAAAGCTATTGTTTTTTAAAATCGAACAATCTTTTTTTTCAACTTCAGTAAAAGACATTAAAGACCCTAAGCTAACAAAAGCTACTATAAAAAATAATTTTTTCATGATAAATTTAAAATAGCAATTTACAAAAAACTGCAGATATTATATGGTTACATCTAGGGGTGTTTTCCCTTCTTTTTCAACACCTTTAATGATTGAGGGAAATATTGTGGGGGCAATTTTCTTCACAGGCTCAAACAAAATAGAATTTTCTAAGGTTTCTTTTTCAACAAAAGGAATAGTATCATTCATTTTACCAAAAAAGATAAATATTACACTTAAAATTAACCCTATTTTTAAGGCGCCAAAAACGCCACCTAATATTTTATTTAAAATTCCTAAAGCTGCAAAATCTGCTAATTTTGTTAAAATCTTACCTAACAATGCAATTACAATTATTATGATAATAAAAGTACCTGCAAAGGCTGCTAAAGAAATATATTCTTCTGACCAAGATAAGGATTCTTTTAAAAAAT
>NZ_CBFHJT010000038.1:0-1218 GCF_965656025.1 Polaribacter sp. | reverse complement strand
ATTATGATAATAAAAGTACCTGCAAAGGCTGCTAAAGAAATATATTCTTCTGACCAAGATAAGGATTCTTTTAAAAAATCTCCTAAAAAATATGAAAAATGTATGGCTCCGTAAACACCACCAATCAATGCTACTAAAGATGCTACCTCTACAAAAAACCCTTTCATAATACCTCTTACAAAGCCAAATATTAGAAGAGCAGCAATAATAATATCAAAAATATTCATTAAAATAATTTTGGTAAACCTACATATTTTTTTTAAAATTTAAAAATAGGCATTGTATCTTTACTGCTTTAAAAATCAAATGGTATGCCAAAAATTAGTAACCTTAAAGAAATGTGGTCTTTGTTAGTAGAAAAACTAACCGACCAATTTGCAGATGGTGATGAATTAAATATAGACGGAATTATATATTTAATTGGTGTACAAGAATTAGGGCAAGGAAATAGAAAATTTAAAAAAGACGAAAAAGTAAATCTAATGCATATTGCTATTTGCAAGTTATTAGAACCCTACGGCTACTATGAGTTCGATTTTTTTGATGATGATGGTTGGCCACATTATAAAGTTCTAACAGAGCTACCAAATTTAAAACCAGGAGAACAAACTGTTTTAATGAAAGAAGCGATTGTAAATTATTTTGATGCATTGGGTTACTTTACTGACTAAGTTACACGCATTTTTCTTATCAAAATAGTAAATAATTTAGGGAAAAATCTTTTTACATACACACCCAATTTTTCTTTTGAGCCTGCAATATATACCTCTTCTTTTTGTTTTTCGATTGCTTTTATCATTAATGTTGCACAACGTTCTGCAGACATACCTTTTCCTGTAGCAACATCCATTTTACCCAGTGCAGTGCCATTTCCTGTAAGCGCATTTTTAGAAACATTCGTATTTATAAAACCAGGACAAATTAAGCTAACAATGATGTTATTTTGATGATTTTCTGCCCTTAAGCTATCAAAAAAACCATGCAATGCGTGTTTACTGGCAGCATAAGTAGATCTTAATGGCGTACCAATTTTACCAACAATACTTGTAGTAACCACAAACTGACCTTTTTTATTTGCAATAAAATGCGGTAAAATAGCTTTTGTTAATGCAACTGTGCCTAAATAATTAATATCTATGATGCGTTTGTCTACAGAGATTTGGGTTTCATTAACTAAAGAACGCTGGCTAATACCACCATTATTCACTAAAATATCTA
>NZ_CBFHJT010000037.1:22714-28484 GCF_965656025.1 Polaribacter sp. | reverse complement strand
AAATTGCGAAAAAGTTGTAGATATAGATGTACCATCAATTGAACCAAAATTAGTAATAGACGCCACTTTTGAAGTGCTTTTTGACCAAAATCCTGTAGTAGCAAATACTGAAGTTAAACTATCATTATCTGCAGATTATTTTGATGAAACCATCCCTAAAGTTTCTAATGCTACTGTATTTTTAACAAATTTGTCTAACAATGCAATTATAAATTTTTCAGATGCGAATGCCGATGGAGTTTACGAACCTGTAACCAGTTTTATTCCTGAAGATGATGTTAGCTATGAGTTAACAGTTATTTATAATAATGAAACTTATAAAGGCAAAGCGACTAAAGTAAAATCTACAGTTATAAATACTATAAAACAAGGTGATGAAACACTTTTTTCTGGCGATGAAATAGAATTAGAAGTTTCTATTACTGATGACGGCAACATAGAAAATTACTATTTATTTAATTTTGATTATAATAATTTTGTAACCATAGAAGATAGATTTTTTAATGGAGAGGTATACAATTTTTCTTATTTTATTGATATGGATGATATTGAATTACCCTCTACCATAAAAGTTAAACTTTCGGGTATTACAAAAGAATATTATAGCTATTTCAGAATTTTATTAGACCAAAGTGGCGTAAATGCAGGTGGGCCTTTTCAATCTGTACCAGCCTCTTTATTGGGTAATATCATTAATACATCCAATGAAGAGAACTTTCCTTTAGGCTATTTTCATATTTCAGAAACAGACATGTTAAGTGTAGATTTAGTTAAAAAAAATAATTAAATAAAACTAAAATCTAGCATAAACTTATGTAGTTTTTAATTTTAGAAATTTTATTTTCTGTATTTTTGATGGCAATGAAATTTATTAAAACTACAGAGCAAGATTCTAAATACAATCATCTAGAAAAGATGTCTGTTACAGAATTATTAACCAACATTAATACCGAAGACAAAACGGTGCCTTTGGCTGTCGAAAAAGCCTTACCTCAAATTACTTCTTTAACCGAGCAAATTGTTTTTAAATTACAAAATGGAGGCAGACTTTTTTATATTGGTGCTGGTACTTCTGGTAGATTGGGTATTGTAGATGCGTCTGAATGTCCGCCAACTTTTGGCGTACCACATGAGTTGGTTATAGGTATTATTGCTGGTGGAGATATTGCCATAAGAAAAGCCGTAGAATTTGCAGAAGATTCTAAAACACAAGGTTGGCAAGATTTACAAAAACACAATATTTCTAAAAAAGATGTTGTAATTGGTATTGCAGCATCTGGTACAACACCTTATGTTATTGCTGCTCTAGAAAAATGTAACTCAAATGATATTATAACTGGCTGTATTACTTGTAATAAAAACAGTCCTTTAGCACATGTTTCTCAATTTCCAATAGAAGTAATTGTAGGGTCTGAATTTGTTACAGGAAGCTCTAGAATGAAAGCCGGTACAGCTCAAAAATTAGTATTAAACATGTTGTCTACTGCCACTATGATTCAACTAGGTAAAGTCAAAGGAAACAAAATGGTAGACATGCAACTTTCTAACAATAAATTGGTAGAAAGAGGGAATAAAATGTTGGCTAAAGAATTAAAGATTAACGTGGAGGAAGCATCCATTTTAATAAAAAAATATGGCAATGTTAGAAACGCAATAGAAAATTATAAAAATGAGTACGAATGTTAATTTATTAGGCAAAGGACTAAAGTATTTAGCACTTTTAATTTCCCTTTTTATTGCTTCTCCAATTACTCTTACTATGGGTTATAAAGCTTTAAATAAGTTTAAAGACACACCTAAAGAATATATTTCTTACTTAATTTTAGCGGCTGCAAGTATCTTATTAATTTTTACCATCTTTTTTGCTTTTAAAACTTTTAGAATTTTATTAAAAGCTATTTTTAATAATTAATTTTATGCAGAATTCTGATGGTATTATTGTTCTTTTATCCTATCCAGATACTGTTGTTAGACCCGCATATTGGGAAAAATCGAGTGCTATTTGGCCAAAGATCGGAATTGGCACAAAACACGCAGTTCAAGCAGGTCATGCAGCTTTATTATTAATAAAAAAAAGCGCCTCAGAAATTAATTATTTCGATTTTGGACGATATATTACCAGTTATGGAAATGGGCGTGTTAGAAGTAAAGAAACAGACCCAGAATTAGTAGTTCCTTTAAAAGCAAAATTTAAAAATAATGAACTTTTAAATTTAGAAGAAATTTTACTCTGGATAGAAACGCATCCAGAAAAAACTCATGGAGATGGTAGATTGGTGGCTGGTATTAATGAAGAAATTGATTATCAGATAGCACATCAGTATATAGAAAAATGTATCAGTAAAAAAGAAATACCTTATGGTGCTTTTATAAAAAATGGTAGTAATTGCGCAAGATTTGTAACAGATACTTTAATAGCATCCACCACAAATCATAAAATAAAAAAAAGGTTGCAAAGCTCTAACTTGTTTACTCCTAGCCCTATTGGTAATGTGATAAAAGCAACTACAAATGATAGTTTGTATAGTGTTGAAAATCAAAAATTAAAACAATATAAAAACAGATCAATTTTAAAAGAATACAAGGCTTCTTTTTTTAATAAGTTTGATGTGGAACCTAATTTAATAGGTACAGAAAAACCTGATTTAGAAAAATTTAATTTAAAAAATGCGACTTGGTTAGGAGGTATTGGAAGTGGTGCTTGGTTTAAAATAGAAACACAAATAAATACCAATAAAATTACTGTAGCAAGGTATAATGCAAATGGTTTTAAAGATTTTGAAGGAAATTTTACAACAACATCATCGCAATTTAATCTAAAAGAACCTTTTTCTTTTATTTATCCAACGAATTGTAAAGAGGTTTTTTTAAAGCAAAAAAACAATCACATTCTATTTAAAATAATTTAGCTAAGGACTTTTTTGGTGTTGATGGATTAAAACCAAAATTATTATCTGGTAATTTTATATTTAGTTGATGAATTAAATACCCCACACTTGCATAGTGATGAATAGCATGACTTTGAGCTTGCATTAGTGTTGCACCAATTGTATAATTTACAGTTTCGTTACCCAAACCTAAATTATCTGTAACTCTTATTTTTTTATCTAAATCTTCTTTTTTTATTTTTTTTAATTGCTCTTTTATACTTTCAAAATAAACGATACCTGCGCTTGTTTTTGTCTCTGCAAGCTCGTTTCTTTCTCTCTTTGTTAAATCAATTAAATTATTATCCAATCCATTAAAAATACACGAAAAAACATCTAAAACATGTCTAATATGAGATCCTATACTAGAATGATAAGGGGCAATAGAGGTATCTGAATATTGGGAGTCATTTATATTTTGTAGTAGTACAATTCCTTTTTGTAAATTTTGCTCAATGGCTTCAATCATAAAAAATAAACGTTATGGTATTTTAAACTTGGTCTAATTTACGAGTTCTTTATCAAAAGAAAAAATAATTTTTTAATTAATAAAACACTTTAACATCCAATAATTTACAACAAAAACTACTTTTTAATATCAAAAAAATAATTTTTTGGCACGTTCTTTGAAATTACTAAAACAAATGCGGAAGCCGAAAAGCAATTAGAGTAGGCAAAACCCTTAAAACCATATATTATGAAAAAAGGTATACTTTTATTATTAGCAATGATCATGATGGTTTCTACTGTTGAAGCCAAAAATGGCAATTATTTACCAAACAACAACAGGGGTATATACTCTTATAACAATGCTGTTCAATTTTTTGACGGTGGTGTAAAATTTTTTGTGTTTGTAAACGGAGATTTTGATTTTAACACAAATGATGAATTTTACGATTATAATGGAATTCGTTCTAGAAGAAATAACATAGCAATTACAAGAGATTTTAGAGGAAGAGTTAGACGTATTGGAAACATAAGTATTAGATATGATATTAGAGGAAACGTTTCTAGAATTGGAAATGTTTATATGAACTATTATAGAAATAGGCTAACAAGAGTAGGCAATTTAAAAGTTCGTTACAATAGCTTTGGAAATCCTATTTTTTACGGAAATGTTAGAGACAATTTCTTTTTTGACAATGGTGTTAGATTAAATATTAACATAGGCACAATTTTTAATTACAACGATCCTTTTTTCTTTAGAAATAATTTTAGAAGAAATTATACAAAATTTAGAGAAGATAGCAGGTATTTTTACTACAAAGCAAATAGAAATGCCAACATTGGTAAACGAAGTAAGATTTTAAGAAGAAGAAAACCAGCAGCTATTGCGAACTCTAATAGGACAGAAAGAAGAAATGGTAATTTTAGTTACAGAAAACCTTCTAATACTAATAGAAAACCTGTAACAACTAATAGAAGATCTATAACTACAAGAAATAGCTCTACCAGAACTTCTAGAAATACAGCAATTACAAATAACAGTACAAGAAGAAACAATAACACTGTGAATAGAGTGCCAAGTGTTAGAAAAAGGGTAGAAATTAAAAAACCTGCTAAAATTAAAAGAACTGTTAAGATAAAAAAAGAAAGAAGAAAAGTAGATTCAAGAAGAAGTAGAAATTAAAAACAGGTATTTATACCTATAAAAAAAAAGTTTTGATTTAGTATGTTTGAACTTTCAAATTTTTGAATTTATTGTTCTTAACTATTTGTAAATTGTATTGAATAAAGTAGAAGTTAAAAGCCTCATTTCTGAAAAGAAATGAGGCTTTATTATATTTAATTTTTTATATCTGAATTTAATAACCAAAGCCATTATCTATACAATTTACAGGTACATCAAAACATTCTTTGCTTCCATCTGGTCTTGTAAAGCAGTTTTGTTTTGTTTCACAATTTTCTTCTGGTTCGCAACCAAAAACAAACACAACTAAAAATAAGACTAAGAGTTTTAAAATTCTCTTTTTCATTTCTCTATAAATTATCGTATTAATTTTTTATATTTAATTCGTTTTGGCATTAAATCTCCACCCAAACGTTTTTTCTTATTTTCTTCGTAATCAGAAAAAGAACCCTCAAAAAAGTACACTTCACTATTTCCTTCAAAAGCTAATATATGTGTACAAACTCTGTCTAAAAACCACCTATCGTGAGAAATAACCACTGCACAACCTGCAAAGTTTTCTAAGCCTTCCTCTAAAGCACGTAAGGTATTTACATCTAAATCATTTGTTGGCTCATCTAATAACAATACATTTCCTTCTTCTTTTAAAGTCATTGCCAAGTGCAAACGGTTACGTTCACCACCAGAAAGTGTATTTACTTTTTTGTTTTGTTCTGATCCAGAGAAGTTAAATCTACTTAAATAGGCTCTAGAATTCACTTGTCTGCCTCCCATCATTACTAAATCTTGTCCATCAGAAAAATTCTCCCAAATGGTTTTATCTGGGTCAATATCTGAATGCGCTTGATCTACATAGGCTATTTTTGCAGTTTCACCAACATTAAAACTTCCATTATCCGGGGTTTCTTCGCCCATAATCATTTTAAAAATAGTGGTTTTACCAGCACCATTTGGTCCAATAATACCAACAATACCTGCTTGTGGCAAATTAAATTCTAAATTTTCATATAAAATTTTATCATCAAAAGCTTTAGAAACGCCAGTTGCTTCTATAACATTGGTTCCTAAACGTGGGCCATTTGGAATGTAAATTTCCAGTTTTTCATCCACTTGTTTTTGATCTTGACTCATTAATTTGTCATAGTTCTTTAAACGAGCTTTTTGTTTCGTTTGCCTTCCTTTTGCGCCTTGCCTAACCCACTCTAACTCACGC
>NZ_CBFHJT010000037.1:21289-22615 GCF_965656025.1 Polaribacter sp. | reverse complement strand
TTGTCATAGTTCTTTAAACGAGCTTTTTGTTTCGTTTGCCTTCCTTTTGCGCCTTGCCTAACCCACTCTAACTCACGCTCTAATGTTTTCTGACGTTTGGAAGCAGTTTTACTTTCTTGCTCCATTCTTTTAGATTTTTGGTCTAACCAAGAAGAATAATTTCCTTTCCAAGGGATGCCTTCTCCTCTATCCAACTCTAAAATCCAACCAGCTACATTATCTAAGAAGTATCTATCGTGAGTAACTGCAATTACAGTTCCTTTGTATTGCGCCAAATGATGCTCTAACCAATGTACAGATTCTGCATCTAAATGGTTGGTAGGCTCATCTAACAATAAAATTTCTGGTTCTTGTAATAACAATCTACACAAGGCAACTCTACGCTTTTCACCTCCAGAAAGTACTCCAATTTTTTTATCAGAATCTGGCGTACGTAAAGCATCCATTGCAATCTCCAATTTGGTGTCTAGTTCCCACGCATTTGCAGCATCAATTTTGTCTTGTAATTCTGCTTGTTGGTTCATTAGTTTTTCCATCTTATCTGCATCAGAATACACCTCTTCTAAACCAAACATGTCGTTTATTTTGTTGTATTCGTCTAAAATGGCTACAGTTTCTGCTACCCCTTCTTTTACAACTTCTAAAACGGTTTTCTCTGGGTCTAGTTGCGGTTCTTGCTCTAAATAACCAACTTTATATCCTGGAGAAAAAGTTACATCTCCTTGAAAATTCTTTTCTACGCCTGCAATTATTTTTAATAAGGTTGATTTACCTGATCCATTTAAACCAAGAATCCCAATTTTTGCTCCGTAAAAAAAACTTAAATAAATATCTTTTAAAACTTGTTTTCCTGTAGATTGATAGGTTTTAGAAACCTTATTCATCGAAAAGATGACCTTCTTATCATCACTCATAATCTTGTCTTTTATAATTTATATTGAGAAAATCGCCCAAAAAAGGCGATTGAAAGATTGATTTTTTTTAAATTTAAACACGCCCTTTTAAAGCATTAAATACCCAAGCAATTGCAAAAAAACCAACTCCTACAGAGGCAAAGCCATAACCAGCTACCTCAGTATATTTAAAGGCCCCTAAGCAAATTAAAGCAACTCCTACAAATATCATAATAAATGTTGCCCATGCAAGTACTGTATTTTTGTTCATTCCCATAATGTATAATTCGTTAGTTTTTAAATAAATATAGTTGTTTTTTTTAGATATTAAAATCTTCTTCCACCCATTCCCATACCTCTTCTTCTATTCATGTTTTGAGGCTGTCTATTACTTCTTCTTTGTTGCGGCACTAATTTTCTTTTTTGTCTTTTT
>NZ_CBFHJT010000037.1:0-21193 GCF_965656025.1 Polaribacter sp. | reverse complement strand
TGCACCTTGATTTATAGCTCTTTTGGCATCTAATTCACTTGCAAAGTCTGCACCACCAATTACATGAACATTTTTACCCAAATCTACTAAAGGTTCATAAAGTTCTTTAAACGGTGTTTGACCTGCACAAATGACAATGTTATCAACCACTAGAACCTTGTCTTCATTATTTTTTGTGTAATGCAAGCCTTGGTTGTCTATTTTAGTATAAGAAACCTCTCCAATAAATTGTACTTTCTTCTTTTTTAAGGTAGATCTATGAATCCAACCCGTAGTTTTACCCAAATTACCACCAAATTTACCAGCACTTCTTTTAAACATAAAAATTTCTCTAGGTGATGGATGATACTCAAGTTTCATACCTTCAATACCAGCTCTTGATTGTAGGGTTTTATCTATTCCCCATTCTTGCAACCAAGCATCAATATTTTGTGATGTAGATTCACCTTCGTGAGATAAATATTCTGAAACATCAAAACCAATACCACCTGCACCAATAACTGCTACACGTTTTCCGACTGGTTTTTTATGTTTTAAAACATCAATATAACTCAATACTTTTTTATGATTAATTCCTTCAATTTTAAGTTCTCTTGGTTTTATACCTGTAGCAATTACAATGTCATCGAAATCTGAATTTTCTAAATCTTCAACAGTAGCTTTTGTGTTTAATTTTACAATAACGTTATGCAACTCAATTTGTTTATTAAAATATCTGATAGTCTCGTAAAACTCTTCTTTACCAGGAATTTTTTTTGCCATATTAAACTGACCTCCAATTTCTGAAGCAGCATCAAATAAAGTTACAGAATGACCTCTTTGAGCTGCAATAGTTGATGCTGCTAATCCTGCAGGTCCTGCACCAACAACTGCAATTTTTTTAGGCTTTTGAGTGGGTTTATAATTCAATTCTGTTTCATGGCAAGCTCTTGGATTTACCAAACAACTGGCAACTTTTTGTTGAAAAACATGGTCTAAACACGCTTGATTGCAACCAATACAAGTATTAATTTCATCTGCTCTTTCTTCTTGGGCTTTTTTTACCCATTCTGGATCTGCTAAAAAAGGGCGTGCCATAGAAATCATATCTGCATGACATTCAGCTAAGATTTTTTCTGCAGTTTCTGGCATGTTAATTCTATTAGAAGTAATTAATGGAATACTTACCTCTGCTTTCATTTTTTTGGTCACCCAAGTAAATGCTGCTCTTGGCACTGAAGTAGAAATTGTAGGTATTCTAGCTTCATGCCAACCAATACCTGTATTGATGATAGTTGCACCAGCTTTTTCTATTTCTTTGCCCAATTGTACAATTTCTTCCCAAGAACTTCCACCTTCTACCAAATCTAACATTGATAGCCTGTAAATAATGATAAAATTCTCTCCTACAGCTGCCCTTGTTTGCTTAACCAATTCTATAGGTAAACGCATTCTGTTTTCATAATCTCCACCCCATTTATCATTTCGTTTATTGGTTCTTTTTGCAATAAATTGATTGATTAAATACCCTTCTGAACCCATAATTTCAACGCCATCATAGCCTGCTGTTTTAGATAATTTTGCAGCATTTACAAAGTCTTTGATAGTTCTTTTAATTCCAGATTCTTTAAGTTTAAAAGGTGTAAATCTGTTGATGGGTGCTTTTATTTTTGAGGGCGCAACATTAAATGGATGATATCCATACCTACCTGCATGTAGAATTTGCATACAAATTTTCCCTCCTACTGCATGTACTGCTTTTGTTATTTTCTGATGATGTTTTGCATGCTTTTTGGTAGACATTCTTGCTGCAAAAGGTGCTGTCCAGCCTTGAATGTTAGGTGCAATTCCTCCAGTTACAATTAAGCCTACTCCACCTTTTGCACGTTCTGCATAATAAGCTGCAATTCTGTCTATACCATTTTTTTCCTCCTCTAAACCAGTGTGCATAGACCCCATTAAAATTCTGTTTTTAAGGTTGGTAAATCCTAAATCTAAGGGCTCAAAAATGTGTTTGTATTTACTCATTTCACTATTTTATTTAGATTAAAAAAAAATCAAGTCAAAACTATCAAAGTTTAGATTTCTGTTTTCACAGGAATGACAGTTTTAACTGAATTTTGTAGCAGAGCTACAAAAAGCCATTCTTCATTTATTATGCATGCATAACACTTGCAAGATATGTTTATTTTTTGAAAAGAAAAAGCCAAAGAAATTCGTTCTTTGGCTATAGCTAGAAAGTTCTAAACTTTCAAAAATTGAAGGAATAAAATTTTACATCATTGGAACATCAATCACTAATAACTTACTCTTTTTTGATGCTTTTACGGTTACTTTTTCGGTATTTTCTATACCTAAAGCATCTCTATTTTCTAAAGTTTCATCAGCAACTTCAACTTCACCATCAATTAAGAAAAAATAAGCTGCATTTTTTAAAGTATATTCAGTTTCAAAACCTTCATCTAAATCAATCATAGAAATATAACCTTGTTGATATATTGGCAAAGAACCTTCTACTTGATTAGTTCTTGGCGAAACTAAGGTTTGAAATTTATTTTTTCTATCTGCTTCATCAAACTTTTTTTGATCATAGAAAGGGGCTACGTTTTGTTTCTCTGTCATAATCCAGAGTTGTAGGGTGTTTACTTCCTCAGTTGGGCTATCATTAAACTCAGAATGCGTAAGTCCTGTTCCTGCACTCATTACTTGAACTTCACCAGGATTTATGGCTTTTTTATTACCCATACTATCTTTATGAGATAATGCTCCGTAAATGGGAATGGTAATAATTTCCATATTGTCATGTGGATGTGTACCAAAACCCATTTTAGATTGTACAATATCATCATTAAGAACGCGTAACAGACCAAAACTCATTCTTTCTGGATTGTAATATCTACCAAAACTAAATGAATGTGTTGCTTTTAACCAACCAAGATTTGCGTAACCTCTTGTGTTTGCTTTGTGAATTGTTTTTTTCATTTTATTATAGATTTTTAGACTATTAGATTCTTGGATTGTTAGAAAAATCTAATAATCTAGACATCCAAAAATCTAATAATCTTTGTTTTAAAAATTAATATAAATAGCCCATTTTTCCTTGTTGATAATCTCGCATAGCTTCTAAAATTTCGGTTTGCGTATTCATCACGTAGGGGCCATATTGTGTAACTTTTTCTTTGATAGGTATGCCCGATAAAATTAAAAGTGTACTCTCTATATCCGCTTTCAATTGAATAGTATCTCCTTCTTCATGAAAGGTAATCATTTGGTTTGCTCCTTTTTGTAAAACCTCTTTATGATTTACTAAAACTTCTCCATCTAATAGGTACACTAAAGATTGATGGTTTTCTGGGATTTTAATTTCTATCTCACCCTGTTTGTCAGCTTTTGCTGTAAAAACATTGACTTCAGTTTGTGTTTGAATCTTGCCAAATACATCACCTTGATTTCCTGCAACAATATTTAATTGTACCTTTTTATCATCAGAAAATATTTTTGGAATTTCTTCATCTTCTAAATGCTGATAATTTGGGGGTATCATTTTGTGTTTTGCAGGTAAGTTTAACCACAATTGGATTCCTTCTAAATCTCCTCCTTTTTTCACGAATTCTTTTGTGGGCGCTTCTGCATGTATAATTCCTCTTCCTGCGGTTGTCCATTGCACTCCGCCCGCTTTTACTACCATTTCGTTTCCTAAAGAATCTCTGTGTAATTGTTCTCCTTTAAATAATAGTGTGATGGGCTCAAAACCTCTGTGAGGATGTGGTCCTAAATCGAAAGGATTATTAAATTCTGATATTGCGTACGGTCCATAATGATGTAATAACAAAAAAGGATCAACATTCTCAATACCTTGTGTAGGCAAAGGTTGTCGCAAACGTATGGGGCCCATATTTACTAAAGGACTTGAAACTTTATGTTGAATGTTTTTTAATTTTGTCATGATTCTATAATTTGTTATCAATACAATCACGCAAAAATCGTGATTTCTCGAACTTACAGTTAATTCTAACTATTTTAATTTAAACGGATTTATTAATTTTTAAAATATACTTTCCAAGGAAAATATATTTGTAAATTTTTTTATCTGATTTTGTCTAATAAATTACTTAATGTTTCTGCCTCTTCTTCTGATAAGTTTTCTAAAAAAGATAAATTCTTATATTCGTCAATAGTTGATAATAATTCTAAACCTTGATTGGTAATTTTTACATAAACCACTCTTCTATCGTGTTCACATCGTTCTCTTTCTATCAAATTCTTATCACACAATTTATCCATTAAACGAGTAGCATTAGGTGCTCTTTCTATCATTCTATCTTTTACAATTTGCACTTTGGTTCTCTCTTTTGCTCCTCGTAGAATTCTTAGAATATTGTATTGTTGTGGCGAAATACCATAAGGTTTAAAAAACTCATTTTCTTTACTACTTAACCAATTAGAAGTGTATTTTATATTAATTAAAGCCTTTACTTTGTTGCTTACAAAACTAGATTTTATGTCTTTAGAAATATCTCCCATACTTTAGTATTCCATGTTTTATATTTAAAATTCAAAGTTTTAACTTTAAATTTTGAATTAAAAATTTTGAACTTTTACGCTCTTAGTTTTAAATCTTGCATTATTTTATTAAATTCTTCGGTAGTAGGTGTTAAATAGACTGCGTCGTCTACAAATAATGTTGGATATTTTGCAACACCACCATACAATTCTTTGCTGTGTTCTCTGGCATCTACATCTTTAGAAATATCTTTATAAACAAAAGGTACATCTGTAGAATTTAAAAAATTTTTAAATGCTACTGTATATGCATGTCCTTGTTTACCGTATAAAATAATCTTCATATTTTAATTATTTACTAAATTTTCAAAGTCTTTAATATTTGATTTTAATTGATTCAGTAACTCATCTTCTATAATTTTACCATCTTTAAAATTATCATTAAAACTTGGTAAAGAGAACTTAATTAAATCTGCCGCTCCCATACCAGGAAATTTTGCTGTACCATGAGATAATACTGACTGACCACCTCTTGCGCCTGGTGAAGTTGCCATTAATAACAATGGTTTTTCTCTAAACACTTTTGCGTTTAATCTAGAACTCCAATCGAATATATTTTTAAAAGCAGCCGCATAAGAACCATTGTGTTCTGCTAACGACAATATAAAACCATCATAATTATCTAACAAGTCAGAAAATTTTTTTGCGTTGTCTGAAAAACCATTTTCTTTTTCTTCATCTTCACTATACATTGGCATCGGAAAATCTCTTAAATCGATCACATCAAAAGAAGTATTTTCTAAATTTTCTGCTGCAAAGGTTGCTAATTGTTTGTTTATAGAAGTAGAACTTGTACTTCCTGCAAATGCTAATACTTTTTTCATAATTTGTATATTTTTTTGTTTGTGATTTCAGATGTTATCAATTAATAACTATCTTTTAAATTCATAACAAAGTTACAAAATAAAAATATATTTACCAAGGAAAATATATCCAAGGAAATATATTGATGTAAATTTATTAAAATGGGTGTTTTTACCTGTTGATTTTCTTATTGAAAAATGCTAACTTCGTTAATTACGTTTATAAAACATTAAAACGTTAAATAAACGTGTTAACGTTGTACAACATTACCACAGATGAAAATAATCGACAATTTAAAATCAGACAAAAATCATAAAGAGTATATTCTCGAAATGATAAAAATATCTGATGAATTGTTTATTACAAGTCCATATTTGATGAGAGATTTTGGTCATTTTTTCAAAGATGAAATCCTTTTAAATATAAAAAAAATAAATCTTATTACTACTTTATTACCAAATTCATTAGACCAAATAAAAAAAGTCCACTCTTTAAAATCATTAATTGAAATACCTAAAATAAAGTCAGGAGAAATTGAATGTAATATTTCCCTAAATAATAAACTGCATGGGAAAATTTACATTTTCAAACAGTCTGGAAAATATGTTGGTGGATTAATTTCTTCTGCTAATTTCACAGATAGTGGTCTTTGGCTTAATCACGAATGGGGAATTACTCTAAAAGGAGAAGATAAATTAGAGGAATTGGAAAATTCTATCACGAATTCTATTGAGCCAAAATATAATTGTTTATCTCACAAAAGTATTCTTCGCTTATTAAAACGACTGAATTCATATCTAAGTATAAATGGAAATAAAAAAGAGGAAGAAATTGACCTTGATTTAACTGAATTTTTAAAGACTAACGAAACCGAAAACAATAATAATAATAATTCTAAAAAAACTTTTGAATTCAAAATCACCGAAAAGTATATGGAAACTTGGCAGGAATATTTTGATGAATTCGTAATCTTTAAACAGAAAAACAATGAAGTAACAGTTCCTCGTGACTATGAGAGTTATCAACTTTACATGTGGTATAGAAAACAAAAGATATTTAATGCCAATAACACTATACCAACCGAACATAAAAGTAAATTAGAAAAAATTGGTTTTTATTTTGGAGATGGACATGAAATTAGATGGGCTAAAATTTGGGAAGGCAACTATGAATTACTTAAAGCATATTACGATGAATATGGAGATTCTGATGTACCACACACTCGAGATAAAGAAGATCCTTTTTATTCATTAGGGAATTGGGTTGCTACTCAAAAAACTTATTATAACAATGATGTTTTAAGTGATTATAAAATTGAAAAACTAAATGATTTAGATTTTATATGGTCAAAAGAATTAGCAGAATTTAATCGAATAAATAAAAACTGGTTAGCCAATTATAATGAATTGAAAAAGTGGGCGGAAAAATATGAAAATGCTCATGTTCCACAAACCAATCCAGACAAAACAAAAAACAAACTTGGAAAATGGTTAAATGACCAAAGACATTTAAAAAGAAACGGAATTAAAAGAAAAGATGGGACTTTGAGATATCTTGAAGAAGAAAGGGAAGCTTTATTACTTGAAATTGGTGTTGATTTTAACCACAAAGAAAATAAGGATATTGATTCGTTTGAAAAACAAATTCAAGCATACTTGAGTATGAAATTTCAATACCCTAACCTTAAACCTCCAATTGGAACTTTTAAAGCCGAAAGAGAAGTTTTAGCACAATGGAAATTTCACTTTAATAAACTTCCAGATTGGAAACAAAAAAGATTATTAAATGAAAAAATTATTTCTTAACGTTGTACAAAAACGTATAAATTTTATTGCTTTCTTTTAGCCTACTTACGAAAATCCTCGCGGATTTTCTATTCGGTTTTTATTTGCTAAATTACGTGCTTAACCACGCAACAAACCATATATAAACACGTTAGCGAAAAAGAAAAATAATATTCAATTTTAACAAAACCCAACAACCAATTCTAGCTCAGGTTAACGCTGCTTTTCTATTTTTTAATGAATCGTTGAAAGCTTCGCATTTGAAATGACTTCCTTTTTTAAAGAAGGAAAAAAGATATAATCTCTCGACTTCGCTCAAGTTAAACTCCAAGCTAAGTAATAGCTACCAATAATTGCTATTTAGAGAAAGAGATTGCTTCCTAAACTCATAATAACATTAATTATTCATTTTTATAGAATCGATTTGTTTTTGCAATCGTTGAATTTCTTTAATATTTTTTTCTTGTTTAGAAATCAACTGAATAGAATCTAATATTTGTCTATTTTTTTCTAAAATGGTTTTCTCTTTTTCAAAATAAATATTAATGTTTTCGCTGGCTCTCCAAGCCTCGTTTAATTGCACATAAACCTCTTCATTCCAAGTACTTGGTTTTTTGGCGTCGATCCAAACAACATCTCTATACTCTGCATCAATTAAAGCCAAATCTGGTGTTGCAGAACCATCAAACTGTGCGTTTTCTTGTTTTATAGAAGATATGGTACCTAGAAAAAACATGCGTTTTCTACCTGCTATATTTTTAATGTACGGTCTAAATTCTACAGGTTTATTAGCAGACCAATCGTATTCTTTTTTAGATTCTATTACTTTTAAAGGCATTGCAGAAACCCCTGCATAACCTTGTTTTTTTGAGGCATGATCATAATAATACAAAGCATCTGTGCCATCTGCAGGTATAAAAACGCTGTAGGTTAAACTGGTTCTTTCATCGCCAACTGGCTCTAAACCAAACCAGTGATACAAACCACTATAAGCACCAATTTTGGTATCTGAAAAATCGAAATCGGTTACAAAAGGTTGCTGATTTTGATCGTCTGGTAAATCTGGAATTTTAACCGCGGTTTTCATATTCCAAGGTAATGGATCTGAAAAACCACCAATAAATTTTAAGGATTCTGCTTGCAAACGAGATACTTTTTCTGCCAAGGTATTTTGCTTGGTTAAAAATGCATAATTTTTCATTTCTTCTGGAGCAATAAATGTCCCTTTTCCAATGGTAATTCTTTCTAAATAATCTGACCAATCATGGTCTCCATTTTCTACAATCATTACGCCACCAAAAGTAGGATAAGGAAAAAAGAAGCCTTTCCATTTGATTAAACTTACAACTTGTACCCAAGCACCCGCATCATTTTTCATGTAATAAGTATCACTTGGTTCGTAGTTAAATAACATCCAAGGATTTAAGCGTTGCACAACAGCATTGTAG
The DNA here is from genome assembly GCF_965656025.1 of Polaribacter sp. Lineage (GTDB taxonomy): Bacteria > Bacteroidota > Bacteroidia > Flavobacteriales > Flavobacteriaceae > Polaribacter. Next base: position 12,615 of record NZ_CBFHJT010000037.1, on the reverse strand, counting down.
GTATTTCTACTAAATTTTAGTGATTCGCCAATAGAAAATGTAACCGGAATTCTATTTTCTGATGAAAAACGCGGGAAAGGTGTGGTACTTGATACTGAAAATACTTCTTCTGTATTGTCTTTTAAACCTTGCCAATAATACTTTTCTGTGGGTTGTATGGCCATTGTCCATTGATTGGTACCATCTACTCTGACCAAATGTGGCAGAGAAACATCTTTGGTTTCGCCAACAGATTCGTTTGCCATGGAAAAGATATTTCTTAGCGGTTGTATGCGTTCGTTCTGAGTTAATGGCAACTCTACAATTTCTATTCTATTTAAGCTGTTATAGACATTATAAGTTTTCATATAATCGTATAATTTTAGATTCCAACCCAAATAATAGAACACTCCAAAAAAAGCGATTAAAAAAAATAAAATACCAATTCTTTTGCCTGTACTTGGTGTTTTTCTAAAATTTTTAAGCGCAAAAAATAAAATAAGACTTCCTAAAAGAATTACAAAAATAAATTTTCTAACAAACAATAATGCAGGTTGATAATCATCCCTTAAAAAGAATAATAAAGCAATAAAAATGATTGCCAATATGATTACATTTCTTTTTTGCTTACTGCCTTTTTGCCAATACCTTTTTAACATAATTTTGAGATTGAAGTATGAAGTTAGAAGCTTGAAGTTTCTCACTCATACTATATAGTTTGAAGTTGGGAGTTTGAAGCTTGAAGTTTCTAACTCTTCACTTAAAATTTATGATTATTTTATTTTAAATACCCTTTATCTTTTAGACGTTCTCTAGCAGATTTTTCTTGCTTTTTAGGTGGTTCTATTTCCTCTTGTGCACGTTCTATGGCATCTGGTTCTTTTGCTTTTATATCTTGTATAAAATCTTTTCCTTTTTCTAAAACCTCGTCAAATTTATCTTCTAAACTATCTGATTGTTCGTCTATAATTTTTGATGATTTAAAAATGAAACCTGCTAAATAAGTTCCTAGAAGTGTACCAAAAATCATAGAGGCAAATAATGAAATGGTTGCTAAATCTATGGGAATTAAAAAACGTGTTATTAAAATTCCTACTAAAAATAATGATGTGATAAAAACCAATCTTATAAAGAAATTTTGTTGGTATAAAAATCCTTTTTTATCTGTAGATTTCATCTGCAACTCTTTTGAGTTCATCAATTTATTAAAAAAACGATACAATTTATTTCCTTGAGATTCTCTCCAGTATAAAATGGCTCCAAATAATATGGATGCTATAAAAATGATGATTTCTAGTGTCATGTTTTTAGTTTTTATCCTGCAAGGTCTAGAAGACCTTGTAGGTATTAATTCTTATTTATTTTTTATTCCTGCAAGGTTTTAAAGCCTTGTAGAGTTTTAAAACCCATTTAAAATTGTGTTAATTACCCAATCTTGAACAGATGCATTTAACGTATTAAAAATCGCATAAAACTGTTCTTTGTCATACCAATATAAAAATAAAACATCTTTTGGTGCAATATTTACTAATAAATACCAAATTAAATCTTGGTGTGATGGTTTTAATGACGAATGTGGTTTGTTTAGAGCTACAAACAAATCGTTTTCTAAAATATTTTTTGCTTTTATAGTTTTAGAAATTTCTTTCTTTTCTAAAAACAACTCTAAACCCATTACTTTTTTTCGATCAGAAATGTCAATTTTATTTAAATAACTTTTAAATAAAATAGGGTCTTCTAATATGTCTTTGGTTGCATGAGATGTATCTTTTAAAAATTCAGAAAAAATGTATTTTTTAATTCTGCTGTACCTTTTTCCATTTACTTCTTCTTCTAAATCAAACTCAATTACATCATAACTCAATAACCTATCTATTAATTCTTTATGAGAAATATGATACATTAAAACATCGTAAAGTGTATCATGTATAGCCTCTTTGTAAGTGGCTTCATTTTCGAAAATTAAAATAGGTTTTACAAAATCTCTTAAAACAAAAACACCTCCAAATGCTTTGGTGTAAAAAGAATCTGTTGTAAATTTTACAGGTTCTAATTCTAAAACACGCGTTCTTAAATCGCCATATTTTTTTGCAGATGCTAACAATTGTTGATGTAAACCTTCGTCTATAAAATTAGCATCTTTATGGAACGTTTCAATTAGCTTTAATTGTGCTGCTTTTGCTTCATCCAAATTATTAATTAGGTGAAATTTGATAATAATATCTTTGTATTTTAATACATCTAAAGGTTGGTAAAACGTGTCTATATTCTGATCAAAATCTAAACAAATTGCAGCATCTCTTGTAATATCGTTAATAGCATCTCCATGTTTTCTAAACACGGTTTTCATAATTTCCTTATCAAAAGAATGAAAGGGATTATACAAAGCAATGCCTTTTTGTTTGGGTGTTATTATAATGGCATGTGTATTTGCTTCGCCATTGTTTAAATAGAAATTTTCTTTTTTTTCTGCTGCAATTTCTGAACTCCACCCCATACCATCAATTGAAAAAGAGGTTAATTTGGTTGGTGTAAAACCTAGTTTTTGCAAACATTTATTGTAACGTTCTACTAATTTTCCGTTAATGGAAATGAGTTCGTTTCTATATAAATTGGCTTTTTTAAGTTTATCCATTCCTATCTTAAGTCCTTTCCAAAAGAAAAGATTTTCAGTTTTAAATTAATTCTTTTATTTTTAAATGATACAATAACATAATGGTTCTTGCATCTATAATTTCTTCTGTTTCTATCATTTTTAAAGCCTCGTTAAACGACATTTCTAAAATGGTAATTTCTTCACTTTCGGTATCTAAACCTCCACCTTCATTTTTAATTTTGTCTTCATTTGTGTATTTAGCAACGTATAAATGCACTTTTTCTCGCATTAAACCAGGTGATAAAAAAACCGTACTTACTTTTTCTAATTCGGAAATAGCATAACCAATTTCTTCTCTAGTTTCTCTAATGGCTGTTTTTTCTGGAGCTTCATTTTTATCTATAGAACCACCACAGACTTCTATTGAAAATCCATTTTTAACACCTGCAACATAGATAGGAATTCTAAATTGCTTAGTCAATACCACTTTTTTTGTTGTTGGATTGTACAACAACACTGCTACTCCATCTGCTTTTCCATAAACTTCGTGCGTTAAACGTGCTGTTTTTCCGTTTTTAAACGTAAAATCGAAACTAACTTGTTCTAATTTTGCCCAAATATTAGAAATAGTTTTAGAAACAACATTTTGTACTTTTTTATCGCTCACTTTCAAAGTTTTTTCTTGCTTCTAAATCAATGTTTAATTGGTTGACTCTTGCATCTACTTTTCGTTTAAAATCAGTATCTGCAATGGTGGCAACATTGTCTAAATAACGAACCACTTCTTGTCTTCTTATTTCAGAAAAATCTAAGCCTTTCATGTTGGCTTTCATTAATTCTTGCAACATGTTAAACTTGGTTTCGTAATTTTTCTTAAAATAGATTTCTGGATTTTCAAACCAATCTTGTTCCAAATCAAAATCTGTTAATCGTAATGAAATTGCAGACTGAATATTACGTACATCTCTAGAAGAGAAAAACGGAAATATTTTTTGAATTTCTTTGTACAAAATTGCAAAAAACAAATGTTCGTTTGATGTATGATTTTTTTCTGCTTTATCATAAGCCTCTAAAACTCTCTCTTCTGATGGTTTTTCTACTGCATTTAAAATATCACCCATATTTTTAGCCAAACCTTGGTCTTTCAAATATTGATAATTCGCAGGGTTTTGCATATTCACAAAATCTGGAATCGTTTTTTCAAATTTCTTCCACCAAATATAATCTTGGTCTAAAAAATCATGCTCTGTTCTTGCGCCATCAATTTTAAATCTACCTTGTACTCTAGAAATAACTGCTTTGTCTAACATTTCTGGTAAATTAGTAAAAAGACCTATAGAAGAATTTCCGTAATTTACAGCGTAAGCGCCTTCTGTATATCTCAAAAACACACCAATCACTTCTTTTACCCCAGCAGAAACACCTTGTGCAGTTCTTTCTTGTAAGTTATTTTCTGCATCATCAATTGGTGCAAAAATTAATTTTGTGGGGTCTTGCATGGGTTTCATCCACGCTACCATTTTTTCTGCAGAACCACCTTGAAAAGTACTAATTAGGGTATCTGGCATTGGATGGAATAAAAGCGGAATATCTAAATTGTCACAATGTTCTTTTAAACGGGTTGCAATGGCTGCTATTAACATCGATTTTCCTGTTCCAGGAATTCCATATCCCATAAAAACGGGCATAAAACCACCCAGCTCTTGAAACGGATTTTTCTTCGCCTCAAAATCGTAACTCAACATACGTTCTGTTAACCTACGTGCAAAATGTTTTGCATCTTTATTACCTACAATTTGCTCGAACTGAATTTTATTAAACTCAATACTTTTTGCGGCACCTGCAAAAACGTTGTCCCAACCAGCCACTGCAAAATCAGATTTTTCTAATTTATAAGTTCTATCTACAATGGTTTCTGTGTATTCTAAAGTGCTTTTTCTTAGTTGAATTTCATCGATTAGCGCCTCAAAATACACCACTGTAAAATCGAGTACATCTTTGTCTGTTTTTACAATTTCTGGATGTCCTAAGTATTTATCGTAGTAAAATAAAGCACAGGCAATTCCTTTTAAAGGTGATAAAAAAGAAACTTCTGGAATGCCTGCAAACTTTTGTTTCATTACAGATAAATCGTCTGAAGCATGTGGTTTTAAATCGTGTAAAACTTTATAAGAGGTTGCAAATAATTGAAACGCAGTTGCTGTGTGCAATTTACTTTCGTATTCTCTTTTTCCTCTTGAATCTAATGCTGATTTTCTATCATTTAAAGAGGATAAACCTGAAGCATCGTAATAGCTATCTTTTATCCAAATACCTAAGGTAATCCCCTCTTGTACAGCATACAAAGTCTGATTTAAAAAGACAGGAATTGCAATTGAATCTGGTAACAATCGCTTTTTTAGGCCTAAAATAGTTTTAGAAACTGAGGTAATTTCTACATTACTTCCACTATTTGCTCTAGATAGATACAATAAAATGGAATCGTCTTTTGCATCATTATCTCTATTTTTTGCTCTATTGCTTTGTTCCCATTGAATGGATTTTAAATATCCAGAAGCTTCATCACGAAGCATGTCTAATTCGTTTTGTTTTATAGGAAAAGTTGAGTTGTGATTCATATTTTTAGTTGGCAGTTTGCAGTATCAGTAGGCAGTTCTGAAAACTGCTAATGGTAACTACTTATTAATTAAACTTCTATTTTTAAACTCGCTAATTCTATTGGATTTTTAGCCAATTTATGTAAAGCTTCTGGAGTTCTATTGTGTAAAAGTTGTATAATTCTATGTGGTGCAAAAACGTATTTTTGCTTAATGGGTTCACTCCATTTTTGCATGGTTTGTTTCGAAAAAAAACCACCTTCTGTAAAGGTTTCTCCCGAAAAAACTTCATCAATTTTTAAGGATAATGCATACGATTCTAACGGAATTTCTTTTCTTGAAATTCCTCCTAAAATTGCATGCGTAATTTCATTTTCATCTTTTGCAAATACGTTATGAAATGGCCCTAAATCTATCCTTTTAATATGTTTTGGTTGTATGTTTGGCAACTTTCTATCAATATTATAAGCCATCGTATCTAAAGACATTTCTCTATCTGCACTTTCTTTTAAAACTTTGTAAATATTTTCTTTTTCGTCATCTATTCGTTTTCCATCATAGTTAAAATAGAGATAACAGATATAAGGCCTGTTCTTACTAACATCATAAAAACTCCAACTTGTTAAGAGCGAAGCATTGCTATTTTTTGGAGCTTCAATAATTTTCCCTTGCACAAACCTGTTAAATATTAATTGTTGATTTACAGATTGATAATAAACAATGGATGCTGCTTGAAACAATCGACTTCTTTTAACAGACTGCCTTTTTTTAAGCAAAGTGTCTAAAAACTCTTTTTTTAAAGTTGCTGTGTCTGTTAATTTATGAATGTATTCGTTTTTTAACTCTAAATCGTTGTACAAGAACCTAAATTCCAAATAATTAGGAAAACCAGAGTCTGTTAAATCTACCTTCATGTTATCTTCTTCATCATACATATATTTAATACGCATGGCTTCTATAGAGTATAAAAGTAAATCTGAATATTGCTTAAAGATCAATAGTTCTTGTTGTGTACATAGCTTTTCTTGCTGTACACTTACAATGAGTTCTTTTAACACAAAATCTACCATTTTATGATAAAAAACATATTGTTCTTTGGAGTCTAATATTGCAGAATCTAAAGGTGTTGTAATCATAGAGTTTAGTTTTCAGTATTCAGTAGCAGTTTACAGTCAATAACTGACTGCAAACTGAAAGTGCAAACTGTTTCCTATTTTTAAGACAATAAATCGTCGTTAGAAGATTCTTTTTTTGGAGTTGCAACTGGTTCATCATCATCATTTTCTGATGGTGCATTTGCATCTGCTTTGTAATAGTCTTCAAAAATTTCTTTCATGTCTATACCATATCTATCTGCAAAGTTCTTTTGAATGTCGATATCTTTATCACGAATTTCTTGCAAAGCCTCTGCATAAGTACTGTAAACACCTTTCATTACTTTTTCATGAACAGGAATATTATCCATCATATCTTGACGAGCTCTTGCACTTGCAGAATGCATTGATGCTAAAGTTTCTCCAATATGTTCGTCAGTTTTAACCCCTAGATGTTCTAAAATAGCAGCAAATTCTTGGTCTGTTCTCGCTTTTAAAGCAACAATATACCCATCATAATACTTTAATCTTTCTTCGGTATCTGACTTTAATTTGGCTCTGTGTGTTTGTAAATTAGAACGTAAAGAAGTTAAGACCTTAATGGTTAAATTGTGTTTGTGCACAAAACTATCTTTACTAGCAGCCAAAGTTGTATAAGCATTTTTCAACCCTTCTAACTCTTCTACTTTTTGTTCTATAGAAGTTACTTTACCAATAGCCTCTGAATATTCTGTAGACTGTTTGTCTGCAATTTCGTCTAATTCTTGGCGAGCCTGTTTTAACAGCGCATATTGCTGTTCTAGTTTATCCTCTACTTCTTTCTTTTTCTCTAAAGCTTTGGTATGATTTTTAGACGCTTCTACAATCGCTGTTTTTAACTTTTCTTCTACTTCTTTAATTTCTACTTCTCTATTTTTTAAACGCGTTACAGCTGCTTGAGATTTAAAAGAAAGCTCGCCCAACAACGTTTGTACATCCGCACTTTCAATACGTTGCTGAAACAGTGCTTTGGCTTTATTATCTGCGCCAGCACGTACTTTTTCTGCTGCTGCAAATTCTGCTTCCTCTCTTTTAATTTTAGATTTTCTACCCCAAAGATTATTCCACCAAGTGTCTGGTTTATTTTTAGCATCTTCTAGCTCAATTCTTGCTCTTTCTAATGCTTTTTGAGCATCGTCTATCACTTTTTGCTCGTCCGCATTTAAGGCAGAAAAACTTTCGAACTTAATACCAACTTCATCTTGATAGTCTGTTAAATCTTTAATAGCATCTAATAAAGACGTTCTGTCTTTTTCTGCCATATCTACTACATCATCTAATGTTGCATTTAGTATTTTTTGACGCTTTTCTGGGTCTTCTTCTTGAGATAACTTAGATTTCATGGTATCTATAGCCTTCCCCCAGTTTACATCTACTTTTTCGGTTTTTTGTGTTGAATTGGTTTCTAACAAGTCAAATTCATCAGACATATGTATTTAGTTTTAAGTTGAACAATTTTTTAAAGTCAAGCAATTTCGTTATTTTTTTTTAAAAAAAAGAATAATTCCTTTAAATATATGTAGCTTTTATTCGTTATTTGTTACAGTTAGTTTAAGTTTTTTTTGACTTAGTTAAAGAATTCTATCTAACTTAGTATTTTATTTATTAAAAACCCTCTATTTAAAATATGTTCAAAAATTATTTTGCTGTAGTTCTTTTTATTTTTTTGAGCTTGTTAGGCTCTTTAACAACTCAAGCTCAATTAAGTAAAAAACATTTTATACCTCCTTTAACTTATGCAGAAACAGGAAATGCAAATCCTGAAAATCAATATTTTTACATCTCAACACCAAGCAACAATAATGTATCCTATACTATTAAACAAATAGGTTTTCCTACTAACGACATTAACGGTGTCGTTTCCAAAACTAGTCCTCAAGAGATTTTAATAGGAACAGGAGACACACAATTATTTGTTTCTTCTCCTCAAACAAGTGTAATACACAATAATAAAGGTTATATCATAGAAGCAGATGATGTTATTTATGTTTCTATAAGAGTTTTGGCAGGTAATGGTGCGCAAGCCGGGGCATTGGTTAGTAAAGGAAATTCTGCTTTAGGTACAACTTTTAGAGCAGGTATGTTTACCAACGCAAATGCAAGCTCTAACTATTTGAGTTTTATTTCTGTTATGGCAACAGAAAACAATACAGAGATTACTTTTTCTGGAATAGATACCAATGTTTCTATCAAAAACTTTACAGGAAATCCGTCAAATATAAACACAACTTTAAATGAGGGTGAAAGTTATATTGTTGCTGTAAATAGTTCTGAAAGTGAAATAAATAAAGATGCATTAATTGGTACCCTAATTACTGCAAACAAAAACATTGTTGTAAATTCTGGTTCTGCAAATGGTAGTTTTCATACGGGTGGTGGAAGAGACTATGGAATAGACCAGATTGTAGGAGTAGATAAAATTGGTACAGAATATATTTTTGTAAAAGGTGATGGAAATAATAATTGGGAAAACGTATTAATTGCAGCTCATGAAGATGATACCACCATAAAAATTAATGGGAATGCAGCTTCACAAACACTTAATTCAGGTGAGTATTTTTTAATAGAAGGCGATCAGTACAATACCAATGGAAATATGTTTGTGGAAACCTCTAAACCCGTTTTTGCCTATCAAGGCATTGGAGCAAACGACAATGAAGCCAATCAAGGGTTGTTTTTTGTACCGCCTTTAAGTTGTGAAAACAGAGGAAAAGTAGACAACATACCTAATATAGAAAATATTGGAAATGTAGTTTTTTCTGGAGGAATTACAGTCGTTACCAATAAAGGGGCAACTGTAAATATCAACGCTCAACCAATTTCAAGCTTTAACACCTCAGGTCCTTTTAATGTTGATGGAAACCCTAATTATGTAACTTATAAAGTAACCAATTTAACTGGAGATATTTCTATAGAAAGTAGTGCAGAGTTATACTGTGCCTATTTTAACGAAAACAATGCTGCAACTTCTGGTAGTTTTTACTCTGGTTTCCCTCCAAGCCCAGAGATTAATTTTGATGCTACAGTTGCTACATTAGGAAATTGTATTCCTAATATTACATTACAAGCAGCAAACACAGATGCTTTTGATAGGTTTGAATGGCAATTTTTTGATGAAAGTATAAATACTTGGGTACAAAAAAGCACAAATTCAGATTATTCACCAATTGAATCAGAACCAGGTAGGTATCGTTTAATTGGAACAATTGATTGTACAGGGGCAACTTTTAATTCTGTAGAAATCACTGTAAGCTTATGTCCTGACGATTATGATGGCGATTTAATAATTGATAATTTAGATATTGATTTAGACAATGATGGAATTTTAAATGTTGTTGAATCTTTTGGTAATGGTATCATTGATTTTTCAGATTTAGACAATCCTTCCATAAATACAAATGGTACAATTACAAATAACTTTTTTACTACAGAATTAACAAAATCTGGAGACGTTGATTTTGTTGGTAATACTAATGGAAGTTTTACTTCTACCATTAATAATAACAGTACAAGTAATGCCTCAAATATTTATATTTTAAATAGTACAGAAACCTTTAATTTTCAATTTATCCAAAATCAAGCTATTACTCATTTTATAAAAGAGGGAGAAGAATTTGAAATAAGCATAGCTCCTTCTGCAAAAAACATAACATTAATAGACCCTGATAATATTTTAATGGTAGACACCAATTTTGACGGAGAATTTGAAACAGGAGTTACCAATTTCTCAAGTTCATTAATTCGTTTTAAATACAATCCAAATCCAAATGGAACAACACCTTTTAAGTTTTTTGCTAATGATGTAGATAGATTCCTCTTTTTACATACAGCCACATCAAGTGTGTTAAATTCTATTTTTAATGCTGATTTAAAACTTACCAATGTTAAAAAAGATACTGATGGAGATGGTATTGAAGATGCTTTGGATTTAGATTCTGATAATGATGGAATACCAGATATTTTAGAGGCTTTTGGTCAAGAAGTTTCTCTTTCTGGTACAGACGCAAATCAAGATGGTTTAGATGATTTTTTTACAACTACAGACAACTTAGATATCGATTCAGATGGTATTCCAAATTACATAGATATTGATTCGGATAACGATGGAATTTTTGATAGTACTGAAGCTGGTCATAATTTGGATACTGATTTTGACGGAATCATAGACAATGCAAATGCCTTAGTTGGCATCAATGGTTTAGTAGACAGCTTAGAAACCACTGCAGATGCTAAAGTTTTATCTTTAAATTATGTTGTCAGAAATACTGATGGAGATTTGGAACCCGATTTTACAGAATTAGATGCAGATAATGACAATTGTTTTGACACCAATGAAGCTGGTTTTACAGATGTTAACGAAGATGGAATTATAGATACCTCAACTTTTGCCGTAGATAAAAACGGAAAAGTAATAAACAATATCGATGGATACACAAATCCAAACATTAACTACATAACCTCTGCTCCTATTGAAATAAACACACCATTTACAAATGTTATTTTTTGTGAAAATAACACAGATGTAATTGAAATTGATAGTACTGCTGATGGTTTTCAATGGGAAGTTTCCACAGACAATGGTATAAGATTTACAACTATTACTGATAATGCCATCTATAATGGAGCAACTACCAACAGCCTACAAATCACAAATGCAGCAATATCTTTTAATAACCAACAATACCGTGTTATATTAACAAGAACTGGAAATAGTTGCTCCCTTACTACAAATACAGTTACGTTGTCTATCAATCAAAAACCTGTTGTAACACCTGAAGTAGACTTATTACAATGTGATGATAATTTAGATAGAGTATCTACAGTAAACCTTACCGAAGCAGAAATTTCTATTTCTTCAAATTCGGCCAATGAAACTTTTCAATATTTTGCAACAGAAGCAAATGCGATTGCAGGTAATCCTTTAATTGCGGATGAAATTCGTTACCCTGTAAACCAAAATGGTGAAGCATGGGTAAGAACCATTTCTTCTGAAGGATGTTTTAGTATTTCTAAAATTAATCTAGAAGTAGAAGCTGCTGCTGATGTAGCTTATGATAAAGAGTTCCCAAGTGTTTGCGATGATTTTTTACAGACAGATGGTACAAATGGCCCTTTAAATGATGACACAGATGGTATTACTAATTTTGATTTTAGCAGTGCAAACTCAGAAATTTTGGCCTTTTTCCCACAAGCTTTACGTCCAGATTTAGAAGTATCTTTTTTTGAAACTACTGCAGATAGAACTGCTGTAATTAATGTCATTCCAGATATTTCTAACTATAGAAATATAGGTTACCCATCTAATGTTACCAGACAAACCATCTATTTTAAAATTACAAATAAAAACAACAATAACTGTTCAGGAACTGGAGAATTATATTTAAAAACAGATGCTACACCCACAGCAAATTCAGTTACAGATTTAGAATTGTGTGACGATGTTGTAGATGGTGATGCTGAAAACGGAATCGTCCAAAACTTCGACTTAGAAAGTCAAACTGCAGCTATTTTAGGTACTCAAAATTCTGCCGATTTTACTGTAACCTATCACCTTTCTGCTGCTGAAGCAAATTCTGGTACCAACCCACAAACATCTCCTTTTGCAAATACTGTTGCAAATTCGCAAGAAATTTTTGTTAGAGTTACCAATAATAATACTGGCTGTTTTACAGATCAGACTAATTTTAATGTAATTGTAAACCCAATACCTGTGGCTAATTTTGTCGCAGATTTAGAAATTTGTGACGATAATTCTGACGGTTCTGCAAGAAATGGTTTTTCGCAAACTATCAATTTAGAATCTCAAACTACTGGTATTTTAGGCACGCAAGATCCAAGTATTTTCTCTGTCAGCTATCACAGAAGTTTGGCGGATGCACAGAATGGAAACACCCCTTTAAGCTCTCCTTATTCGAATTTAACTCCCAACAGAGAAACTATTTTTGTACGTGTGGTAAACGATGTAAGTTCTTGTGTTAATGGTATCTCTAATTTTGATGTTATTGTAAACCCAGAACCAACTTTTACGCCAGTTTCTAACCTCTCTTATTGTGATGATGCTTTGGATGGTGATGATTCTAATGGAATCATTCAAAACATCGATTTAGATAGTCAAATTCCTGGTTTACTAGGCACACAAGATCCTGATGATTTTAATGTAACTTTTCACGAGAATCAAGTTGATGCTATTTCTGGTGATAACCAATTACTATCTCCTTACACCAATTCAAATCCTACAGAAACTATTTTTGTTCGCATTCAAAATAAAAGAACTTTATGTGTTAATGATGATGCTAGTTTTCAGCTCATT
>NZ_CBFHJT010000036.1:13601-28737 GCF_965656025.1 Polaribacter sp. | reverse complement strand
TACTCCTGTTAAAGTTAACACTCATTTGTGGTAAACCTTCTACTTTTTCAATAATAATGTCTGAGGCACCTGCTACATTTTGAATCAAATTTTTTACTTGCTCTGCTTTGTTAGCTAAAATCGATAAATTATCACCAAAAATTTTAATCGCAACATCTGCTCTAACCCCAGTAATCAATTCGTTAAAACGCATTTCTATAGGTTGGGTAAATTCTACTTCCATACCAGGAATGATAGCCAATGCTTTTTTGAATTCATCTGCTAACTCGTCTTTACTATTTGCAGAAGTCCATTCGCTTTTTGGTTTTAGTTTGATGATTACATCACTTTCTTCCATAGACATAGGATCTGTGGGTACTTCTGCAGCTCCAATTCGACTAACTACTTGTTCGACTTCTGGAAATTTATCCAATAAAATTTGCTCAATTTTGGTAGTTATTTCTATAGTTTTACCTAAGGAAGTACCTGTTTTTAATACAGGTTGAATTACAAAATCTCCTTCATCTAAAGTAGGTACAAATTCGCCACCCATTTTGCTAAATATCCAAAAGCTGGTTGCCAATAAAATGGTAGATAAACCAATGACTAATCGTTTGTTTTGTAAAGCCCAATTGATAACAGGTTTGTACCAAGAGTTTAAGAATTTCATTAATCTAACAGAAATATTTTTATCACTTACTTTTTTAGGTTTTAAAAAGATAGATGAAACTACAGGAACATAAGTTAGACACAACAACATAGCCCCAATTAAAGCAAAGCTAAAAGTTAGTGCCATGGGTTTAAACATTTTGCCTTCTACACCACTTAAAGATAAAATTGGTATAAATACAATTAAAATGATGAGTTGCCCAAATATGGCAGAATTCATCATTTTTGATGCGCTTTTTAAAGTAATTGAATCAATTTCTGTTTGTTTCTGATTATTTTCTAATGTCTTTAGATGTGCTGTTTGAGACATTATTTTAAATGCGATATACTCTACAATAATAACAGCACCATCTATAATAATTCCAAAATCGATGGCACCTAAACTCATTAAGTTTGCATCAACACCAAAAATATTCATTAAAGAAATAGCAAATAATAAACTTAGCGGAATTACAGAAGCCACCACCAAACCAGAACGCAAATTGCCTAACAATAAAACCACCACAAATATTACAATTAACGAACCTAAAATTAGGTTTTCTGCCACTGTAAATGTGGTTTTTCCAATCAACTCACTTCGTTCTAAAAAACCATTTATATAAACGCCTTCTGGCAATGAGTTTTGTATCGAAGCAACACGCTGTTTTACAGCATCAATAATTTCTTTCGAATTCCCGTTTTTAAGCATCATTATTTGGCCTAATACTTTTTCGCCTTCACCATTTCCTGTAATAGCTCCAAAGCGTGTGGCTTTTCCAAAACCAACCTTGGCAACATCTTTAATAAAAATGGGTATACCTTCATTTTTAACCACAATATTGCCAACATCTTCTAAAGTTTTAATCAAACCTTCTCCACGAATAAAAAAGGTTTCATTCGTTTTTTCTATATAACCACCACCAGCAACACTGTTGTTTTTCTCTAATGCATCATAAATTTCAGAGATTGAAATATTCATGGCATTTAATTTATTCGGGTTGATTGCCACTTCATATTGCTTTAAAAAACCACCCCAAGTATTTACTTCAACAACACCAGGAATACCAGATAATTGACGTTTTACAATCCAATCTTGTATGGTTCTTAAATCTGTAGGATTATATTGTTCTTTAAAACCAGGTTTTACATCTAAAATATATTGGTAAATTTCGCCCAAACCTGTTGTTATTGGGCCCATTTCTGGAGATCCAAATCCTTGTGGTATTTTCTCAGACGCCGATTTAATTTTTTCTGCAATTAATTGTCTGGGCAGATAAGTGCCTAAATCGTCTTTAAAAACAATGGTTACTACAGATAAACCAAATTTAGAAACAGATCTGATTTCTTCTACACCAGGTAAATTGGCCATTTCTAATTCTACTGGATAGGTAATAAATTGCTCTACATCTTGTGTAGATAAATTTCGCGATGTGGTAATAACTTGTACTTGATTGTTGGTAATGTCTGGTACAGCACCAATGGGTATTTGGGTTAAAGAATAAACACCAAAACCAAGAATAAATACTGTAAAGAGGAAAATTATCAGCTTATTTTGTAAGCTGAATTTTATAATGTTAGTTAACATAATTCATAATTATTAAGATAAAATAAAAGCCTGTGTAAAACAGGATTAAAACCTAAAATAAATTATGCGTTTTTGGGTGGTTGAAAAACAGCAGGTTTTTCAAAAAAAGAATGCAACTCCTTGTAGAAGTAATTTTGTTTTGTTTGATAAGCTATGTTTTGTTTTGGTTTAAATACAGTTGTATTTAAAGTAAAAATAGAAGGTAAATTATTGTGGTTATGAGCATCTTGCTTAAAAGGTAACTTTTCATGCTCATCGTGTTTTGGAGTTTCATTTTCTCCATAATGTTCTACTAAAAATTCCACAAAACTATCGCCATATTTTTCTTGATGAAATTGAGCATGTTCTAACAATACTGTTAACTTAGAAAATGATTCTAAATTAACGTTTAGACTCTGAAAAAGAATCATTTGCGCTAATAGTATTGATATGAATTTTGACATCTAGTTGCAAAGTAAGAAAATTTTTTAACAAACAAGTGTTATAATTGTTACCAAGTACAAAACTTTAACAAATTAAAAGACAGCTCTTAATTGAATACTACCATTATGAATAGTTTTAGAGTTTTCGCTTTTTCTTCCTAAATAATTTAGGTTTAAATTTAAAAAAGAGTTCAATTTTCTGTTGAATAAAACATTCCAAGTATAATTTCTACCAGCTTGCAAACCTTCTAACATTTGGTAGGCAACAGGTGTGTTGGTATTGCCTGTAAAATTATTTATAAAAGCATTTATATTAGCGGTAATTTGATTTTTTTTACTGCTTAAATAAAAATACTCAAAACCAATTTTATGTTGTTGTAGAGTTTCAAAATCAGCTAAATTATTTGTTTTATTTTTAAAATGATAAAAGGCCGATAATCTATTGTTATCACTATACAAAAAACTAATTTTGGGTTGTATTTCGGTGCTTTCTACAGTGTAATTTCTGTTGTTAAAATTTTCTGTTTCTAATTTGTTTTCTGCTATTTTTCCTAAGAATTCTATCAACCAAAAATTAGAAAATTTATGGGCAAAATCTATTTGATGACTTTTGGTATTATTTTCTTGTGTGCCTATTAAAAATTGTTGTTTGTTTCTTAAAGTGCCATAGGTGTATGTTGTGCTATATTTTTGTAGATTTCTGTTAAAGTAAATACTATTTCTTAAGCTAAAATTTAAGCCTAATAAATTATTTTCATTAAAATTAAAAGGATTAAAATTAAACGAATTTCCAACTCTAGTTTGTTCGTTTTCTACACTTAAAAAACTATCATTACTAAAATATGAAAGAGTTTTTTTAAACCCTTTTTCTTTTTTCCATTGATTAAAATTTAGATTTATAGTTTGTCTGAATTTTGCTTTTTGAGTTGCAATAAAACGCAAGTTAGGTTTGGGTACTCTTAAATAATTGGCTTGGTCTTGAAATTCTGCAATTTCAAATTCATCAAAATCTTGTATGCCATCATTGTTATAATCTAACCAAGTATAATACCCAAAACCTGGTTCTGTTTTTATATATATAAACTCTTGTCTTGCAATATTACCAGAAGAGGTTTCGTAAAGTGTGCTAAGATTTACAAAATTATTAAATAATTTTTGATTGAATAAAAGTCGAGAATTTAATGTTTTTTCATTTGCTGAAAAAGCATTTTCTGTAAGTCTATAATTTGCATACACACTTAAATTTGTTTGTTTATTTTGGATTAACTTACTGTTTATGTAAAACGATTTTCGGTTATTAATTTCTGTAAATCGATTGCTTTTTATACTATCATTATTTCTGTAATTTATACCGAATTTAGCATATACTTTAGTTGTATCTCCAATACCAAAATAAGTTTCATATTCTTTAAATCGATGACTTGTATTGATGAAATTATCAGTTGCAATTTCCTTTCTGCTATTGGTTTCTAAATTAGTTAAAGCACCTACCCAAGTATTTTTAAAAGAATGCTCTACTTTTGCTTGAGCTCTTAAAAAACGGTTATCTTCTAAAGTAGAGGTATTTGTTAAAAAACTGCCATCCACAAAAAAGGAGGTGTTGTTTAGTTTTATTTTTGCATTTATATCGTGTTTGTTTCCATTATAAGTATCTATATAATTTAAGTGATTGTATTTGTATTTTAAAAATCCTTTTTCTTTATTTTGTAATACTAGCTCTGATTGAAAATAGTTTTTAGTTGCATTGTTGGTTAGTAAATTCCAATCTCTATTAAACTCTACACGTTCCCACCTTTGTAGGGTTTTAAAGTTTTTTTGTGCAAATTCGTGATTGATATTACTAGTTAATTGCCATTTTTTATCAATTAAAACTTGCTGCCAACCAATTTTTGCAGCAATCCCATTATTTTCTGAATTGTCTATGGTAGAAAACAAATTGGCATCGTTATTACTAATTGCAACCTCAGAAGAAAGTGTTGTTTTTTTGGTGGGTGCATAATTAGATTTTACCATAAAAATTTGTGATTTTGTAGGTGGAATTAATCTAGTTATTGGACTGTAATTTCCTTGGTTTACACCTGCATAACTAAAAATATTACCGATTGCAGTGCTACTTTCTAAGATATAATCTCCATTATCGCTACCAACATTTGTAAACGTAACAAAATAGAGTTCCTCATTTGGGTCTGTAGTATATTCAAAAATTTCTACAGCACCAATTGTGGTTTTCTTATAGAGTATTTTGTTTTCGTCAAAAGCATCTATAAAAGCACTTTCTGCAAACATTAAATTGGTATTATTACCTGCATTTGCTAGTATTTGTTTTTGTGGATCTGTTAAAGCTTGCTGTAAAGGCTGATTTTTTGCATCATTTTCACTGTAAAAAAAACTGTTGATATCTAGTTTTTCGGATGTGTATTTTACAGATTCGTAAGTTACAAAACGTGTGTAATTTCTGTCTGAGTATTGAAAATCTATCCAGATTCTCATATCATTGGTAATAGGGTAGCTGGTGTTAAAAGTGATTTCGCCTAAATTATAATCTATGGTATAATCTTTATTTTCTCCTCTTTGTATTTGAATTCCATTGATAAATACTTTTTCACTACCACCAATAATTACAATATTGGGTTCGTTATTAGCACCTACAATTTTGTAAGGCCCTTGGTTACCCTCTCTACCCACAATGGTAAATGTGTTAAATTTACCACGCACAACAGCCCCAGAAGCGCTTACTTTTAAATTGTTGTTAATATTCGCCTCTACTTCTAAACCAGCAGCTTGTTTTACAAAAGGAGCAAAAAAACTTTCGCTATTTTTTAGTGATAAATCTCCAGCTCTAACGCGCCAATTTTTATGAAACATTTCTACAAAAATTCTATCAAAGTCTGTGATATTTTGCGAATATCCGTTTTCTTGTATCGGGATGTTTGTATCCCAAATATTGGCTTTTAAGTTGATTTTATCGGATAATTTTCCTGAAATTTCTAAATCTAAAGCAGCATTTGTAACCGCATTTTGATTGTTTCCAGAGGTGATTCCTCTTGAAATAAAACCTTTGGTTTGTAAACCATCAAATAATTTTATGTTGGTGGCTTCTTTATTGGTGGTTAAACTATACAACTTACCAGAACTTGTGTTGTTGGGTAAAATTAAGCGTTCATCAAAAACAGCATAGGTTTTGGTAATAAATTCTGGAAATCTATAATATTCTACGGTTATCTCTGGATATTTTTTTGCATTAATAATTAAGGTTGCTTCAGTATGATTTACAATGTATTCTAAAGGATTGATGGGTTTTAAAAAAGTATTTAAAACTTTAAATCGCATCGGATTTATAGCAACAGAATCAAATTTTAAGGTATCTTTTTTTAGCAGAAATTTTTTAGATCTAAAATCTGTATTTATTGTTTGCGCTTGTAGAGAGCATCCTATTAAAACAAGCCATAAAAAAAGAAATTTGTTATTCATAAAAAACCTTACGTTTTAAACGTAAAAATATGTCTTTTAATATGCCATTACGAAATTAAAAAAGTGATTGCTGTTTTACAGGATTTTCATGATCTAACAACCATTTTTTACGCCAAATACCGCCTCCATAACCTGTTAAAGAACCATTTGAACCTATAACTCTATGACAGGGAATAATGATCCAAAGCGGATTTTTACCATTAGCTGTGGCTACAGCTCTAATTGCTTTTGCGTCTCCTAGAGCTTTACTTTGTGCCAGATAATTGGTGGTTTTACCATAGGGAATATCTAATAGAGATTTCCAAACTTTTATTTGAAAAGCGGTTCCTTTTGGGTTTACAGTTAAATTAAAACTGGCTCTTTCACCTTTAAAATATTCTTCTAATTGTACCACACAATCTTGCAAGCAATAAGGGGTACTTTTTTTTAAATCATTTTCAGAAACTTCATTTTCATCTAAAACAGTAACCTCTTTTATACCATTGGTATCGCCCATAATTTTTGCGATTCCTATAGGTGTTTTGTAGTATGTTGTTGCTGTTTTTATCATTTATTATACTCCAAAAATCTCTTTTGAATTCTGAGTAGTAATGTCCGCAATTTCTTCAAAAGATAGCCCATAAATGTCTACTAATTTATCTACAACATTGGTAATATAAGCACTTTCGTTTCTTTTGCCTCTGTATGGTGTTGGTGCCAAATAAGGTGCATCTGTTTCTAAAACAATATTTTTGATGTCAATTTCATTTAAAAATTGATCAATTTTACCATTTTTAAATGTAACAACGCCTCCAATACCTAATTTCATATTGTAAGAAATCGCTTTTTCTGCTTGGGCTTTTGTACCCGTAAAACAATGAAAAACACCGTATAAACCGTCTCCTTTTTCAGATTCTAAAATTTCAAATATTTCATCAAAAGCATCTCTACAATGTATTACAATAGGTAGTTCTTTTTCTTTTGCCCATTGTATTTGCGTTTTAAAAGCCTCTTTTTGTTGTTGTAAAAAAGTTTTGTCCCAATATAAATCAATACCTATTTCTCCAATGGCATAAAAATCTCTTTGATCAACCCATTTTTTTACATGCGCCAATTCTTCTTTATAATTTTCTTTTACAGATGTTGGATGCAAACCCATCATTAAAAAAACCTCATTTGGAAAGTTCTTTTCTAATTGCAACATACTTTCTGTGTAAGATGAATCGATTGCAGGAATAAAAAAACGAGAAACGCCTGCATTTTTAGCACGTTGCATCATTTCTTTTTGGTCTTCTTTAAATTGACTAGAATATAAATGGGTATGAGTATCTGTAATCATTTTTTAAAAAATTAAAGCACAAAACTAATAAATAACTGTTTGATTTCTTACAAATTATCAAGTTTCTAATTTTGAACTAGGAAACTTTAAACTTTGAAACCTAAAACTTTGAACTTTAACGTACCTTTGCATAAAATTTTAAAGCATGACTTTTAAAGAATTAGACTTATCTAACCAGTTGCAATATGCTATAGACGATTTGGGTTTCGAAAACCCTACACCCATTCAGCAGCAAGCATTTTCTGTAGTTAGGTCTGGTAAAGATGTTGTAGGTATTGCACAAACAGGTACAGGTAAAACCTTTGCCTATATGTTGCCAATATTAAGAGATTTAAAATTTTCTAAAGAAAAACATCCTAGAATTTTAGTGTTAGTGCCAACTCGTGAACTTGTAATACAAGTAGTAGATGAGATTGAAAAACTAGCTAAATATATTAATGTTCGTGTTTTGGGTGTTTATGGTGGCACCAACATCAACACGCAAAAACAAGCCATTTTACAAGGCCAAGATATTATTGTAGCAACTCCAGGACGTTTGTATGATTTGGGTTTAAGCAACGCTTTAAAGCTAAAAAATATTCAGAAATTAGTTATTGATGAAGTGGATGTGATGCTAGATTTAGGGTTTCGATTTCAACTAATGAATATTTTTGAAATTATACCAGAAAGAAGGCAAAACGTTTTATTTTCTGCAACAATGACAGAAGATGTAGATAATTTAATTTATGATTTCTTTAAAAATCCACAAAAAATATCTATTGCAGTTAGTGGTACACCCTTAGATAATATTAAACAGGAGTCGTATAATGTACCTAACTTTTTTACCAAAGTAAATTTGTTAAACTACCTTTTAAAAGACACAAAAACGTATCATAAAGTTTTAATTTTTGTGGGTTTTAAAAGAACTGCAGACTTGTTATTTAAGCATTTAGAAGAAGTTTTTAATGATGAGATGTGTGTAATACACTCTAATAAAACACAAAATTATAGAATACGTTCTATCAAACAATTTGATGAGGGTAAAAACCGAATTTTGCTAGCTACAGATGTAATGGCACGTGGTTTAGATTTTGATGAGGTTTCGCATGTGATTAATTTTGATACACCCGATTTTCCAGAAAATTATATGCATCGAATTGGTAGAACAGGTCGTGCAGAAAAAGAAGGAAAAACGTTACTTTTTTCTACAGAAAAAGAGCAAAAAGCAAAAGCAGCCATAGAAACTTTAATGGATTATACAATTCCGGTTTTAGAAATACCAGCAGAAGTAGCAATTTCTACGATGCTAACTGAAGATGAAAGGCCAAAAGAAGACAGAGAACAATCTAAAAACAGAACTGGTTTAGAGTATGTGCCTGGGCCAGCTTTTCATGAAAAAAGTGAAAAAAATAGCAAGGTAAACTTAGGAGGTTCTTATAGAAGAGAAATTGCAAAAAAATATAAGAAACCTAAAACTAGGGGAGATAAGAATTATAATAAGCGTAATAAAAAGAAAAAATAAAAGTAAAGGTCCTGATGAAAATCAGGATTAGTTCAACGTATAATATTGAATACGTTTTTTAAACTTTTCAATATTTAGTTTCACTAAAATAAATAAATTATGCAGGTTTTAACAGCTCAAGAGTTACATAATTTAGCAATGAATATTGTAGGCGAAAAGCTAGAGAAAATGGGGTATGAGTTTCAAGCCATTAATAGTACGTTAAAAAGACATCCGCAGTTTGTATTATTTAAAAAAGGTGAACCCACTATTTTTGTTTTGGTAAAAGCCACCAATAATTTACAAAACCCAAATGACTACGATACTATTTGGATGGAAACCTTTAAAAATCACGCAAAAAAACAAAATGCCAAAGTTTGGTTTGCTGGTGTGGGTATTGCCAATGCAGAGAGTGTAGAAAGCCCTGTGTTTAAAAACCAACCTTATTATGTGGCTTTTGAAAATTTTATAAAGATTTTGGAGTAGTTTCCTTTAACGATTTTCTTGATGATTAGTGGAGTGTTTCACAATCTAATTTAGCAAATAGTCACAGATAGAAAATATTAGAGGAATTTTTGTAAGTGAACTAAAAACAGTAATATGGTTTATAGGTTCTTGCTAAATCGTTATTTCTATAGTTTTAGTAAATCTTCTGGCTCATTAAATTCAAAATCTATTAATTCTTTATTTTTATTAAAAATAATTTTAGTTGGCCAAAATCTAATATTATATTTTTTATGTAGTACTAAATTTTTTCCTGCATATAAATTTGTCCAAAAAATAGAATCTTCTTTTGTGGCTTTTTCCCAATATTTTTTTTGTAAATCTACATTGATATGAATAATTTCAATTCCGTTATTATTTAGAATACTATTTTTAGATTTCAGTTTTTTATTAAATGACCTACAAGGACCACAACCAGCTGTCCAAAAGTATAAAACTGTAAATTCATTCTTTTCTACTAATTTAGATAATTCGTGTTTTTGATGATTGATATCCTCTAAAATAAACTCAGTAAATTCAATTTTATTTTTGTCAATCTTATTGATTTCATTAATTTTCTCCTGTAGCTTATAAAAACTATTGTTGTTTGGTTTTATTTTTATTTTGTTAAAAAAAAGATTAATTTTTGTTCTTTCTTCTTGAGTGATATCTTCATTTGATTCAAAAACAAAGCCTTTTAACATATCACTTAATATTTCAATTTTGAGTATTTCATTTTTTGATTCTTTAAATTTCTCCTCATAAAGATTTAACAATTTTCTTTTTATTTCTGGATAAACATATTTATTTAGGCTATCTCTCTCAGAATATGAGAAGTAAATTCCTTTTGAAATATTAATTTTTTTGTCATAATAATTTTGAAATTTTTTGTTATTCCCATTGTTTGTAAATACTATTTTTTTAAAACTATAAATAGGTGCAAAAATTGCTGAATCTATTTCTGTAGAATCTTTAGTTATATTGAAATTTAAATTGATTGAATTTTTTTCAGGCAAAACTCTTACTACTCTTCTTTGATTATTATACTTATCTAAGTTATAAGAACTTTCAATATAACCCATTTCAGTTGTTTCTTTAAAAGATTTAAAAATTACTTTTCCATTTTTCACCTTTTGAATTTGTCTCTTTTTAAAATCCTCTCCATTTATAGAGTATACAAGTTCTAAACCTTCTGCTTTTTCAACATTGCATATTATTTCATTAAATTCTTTATTCTTATTACACGAAATAAAAACTACTAAAAATATTAATATTATCTTTTTCATATTTAAGATTTTGAATGGGTAATGTTTGCCAACTTAGTTGTTTATTGAAAGTTGTGCTTTTATAAACGAGGAATTTCTTGCGAAAATTTAGACGCTTTCAAAAAAGCAACAAGTTTTAGTTTAGCTAAAATTATCAATATTTTAATACACGGAGTAGGCATAAGTTTTATTTAACTAATATTTCTCTTAACTTATTAATATTACTTGGTCTTGGTGCATTGTTAGACACTATGTTTCCTTTATTATCAATAATTAAGTATTGAGGAATACTAATTCCATTTTTAACCAACGAATGATTTTTTGTAAAATCTTTAACAAAACCCGGATTTGCAAGGGTATGTGTTCCAGTTAAATCATAAAACTTTATGTAATCTTTCCATTTTTGAGTAAGGTCTTCTTTGTCAATAGAAATATATATTTTTTTATAATTGTACTCTTTGAGTAAACTATCTAATTTTTTATTATGTTTGAATTCTTTTTTACAAGGTCCACACCAAGTAGCCCAAACATCTACATAATATTTTTCTCCGTTAAGTTTTGGTATTAATTCCGATAAACTATTGATTTTTTTTCCATCAATAAATTTCATAGTTTTCGGCATTTCTTGATTAATTTTACTGTAATAATTTTTAATTATATCTATTTCAGGTTTAATAAATTGAGTATAAATACTATTTGGAAATGTACTATCAAAATCATTAAAAGCTGTTATTAAACTTTTTTCATAATGTTTTTGTACGGCATTACTAATTATATAAAATGCCCATAATTTTTCTTGAGTTTCTTTAAATGAAATAGATTTAATTATCTCTAAATCATTGGTTATTAATTTATCTTCTTCCCAGTATTTTTGTAGTTCTTGATATGTGAATTTTCCTTCATGAACATTATAAAAATGTTCTTTATTTATTATATAGTTTTGCGCATGTTCTGTCCAATATAATGGTCTGTTTTCAATTTCAATTGGATATTCTTTTATAGTTTTTGTTATTAATTCTTTAGCCTTGTTAAAATTTATTGGTTTTCCTATTCTATCTTTTACTAAAATTACACTGATTAATAAATCTGCATATGTGTAATCAACATCTGTTTTTAAAATTTTATATAAATCTTCGTCAATTAAGTTATCATTATTTAATCGATTTAATTCTTTTGATTCTAAGTTTTTTAAAGAATCTATTTTAGTTACAATCTGTTCAGCGATTGTATCGTTAGCAAATGTGTTGAATACTGTGTTTATAATAGGTCTTTTTATTTTGTTAAAATAATTACTACCAACAGAATTTTCGCCAGTAAATACCTTTGACGTATCAGTTACAGTCAGTACGTAATTTTTATTTGGTTGTAAAACTAACCTGAGCCATTTATTATCTACAATAATTCTAATAATTTCAGGTTTTTCAATGTTAGTTTGAAATTTTAATATGCCCTTATCATTTCTATATATGGTGTCTTTATTTTCTTTCCATAAAATAATGTCGTCAATTGGTCTAATAATTTCAAAGGAATCTAATTTATCTCTTTCATTTTCCGAGATTATTGTAATGCTTGTAACTTTCTTTTCTGTACAAGAAAAAATAATAAAGACAAATAAGTAAAGTAGTTTATATTTCATTTCTTTTCAATTTTTTTTAAAAATTTATGCCAACGTTATTGTATATACTTAAAATTTCGGTTTTTATGTTCGTGGTTTTTCTGAATGAAAATCAGACGTAACAAAATAAACAATTACATTTCTTTTAGCCAAACACTAGCAATTTTTTATATGTGGTTTATGTTAGTAAAAGTAATTATAATTTCGATTGTCCTTTCAGTTTATTATTTTTCAAATTCGAATCTTTAAACTTTATTTCCAGAGAATAATTCAAGAATTCAAAATCTTTCTTATAAAACGTTTTTTGTGATGCATATTTTACGATTTGTCCTGGTTTTAATTCAGAAGTTGATTTGTCAAAACTTATGGTTTTTCCATTAATTTTTAAAAACACCTTATAACTTTTTGCTGGAATAATTGTATTTCCAGTATTTTTTATTTCATAATGATAGTAAATTCCATTGTATTCAGTTCTTTTCTCAATTACTTTCATAGCTTTTATGTCAGTGATTTTTGGTTCAACAATTGAATTGGCAAAAAGTAAGTTAATTCCAATTAATAGTAATGTCAGTGATTTCATAGTTTTAAATTTAAAGTTAATATTTAGATTTTTATGTTTGCAAACTTGTTTTCTATTTTCATATATGACTGTGCTTAAATACTGAAACAAGTTCAGCACAAGTAGTTTTATATCAGAAGTTAAACGAAGTTAGTGGTTTTTTAATAGAAAGTTAAGACCTTCTAATTTTATAAAAACAAAAAAACCAATCAAATTTGAGTGGTTTTTAATATTCTTTAAAACTAAATAATTATTTAGCATCTTGCTCTAACAAATCAAAAAACTGATTTAATCTAGGCATAATAATTATTTTGGTTCTTCTATTTTTTGCTTTGTTTTCAGGAGAATTGTTTGGTACTAAAGGTACATATTGACTTCTACCAGCAGCAATTAATCTTTGTGGTTGTACACCATATTTGTATTGTAAAATTCTCGTAATAGAAGTTGCTCTTAATGCAGATAAATCCCAATTGTCTTGTATAATATCTCTTTTAATTGGTGTGGAATCTGTGTGTCCTTCTATCATAACATCCATTTCTGGTTGGTCATTTACAACTTTTGCTATTTTCTCTAAAACAGTGTAAGCATTGTCAGTTACGTTGTAGCTACCGCTTTTAAACAATAATTTATCAGAAATTGAGATAAAAACTACTGTTTTTTCTACATTCACTTCAATGTCTTTATCTTGTATACCTTCTGTTAAATTTCTTGTTAGGTGGTATTTGATTGCTAAGTTCAAAGAATCTTTCTGCGTCATTGCATCTCTAATTCCGTTAATATACTTGTCTTTTTCGCTTAATTGAGAAATAACACTTTTAATATTATCTGAAGAAGACTGTGTTAAAACTGTTAAGTTTTCTACTTGCTTTAAAGCAGTCTTTTTGTCTTGTTTTAAATATTTTACTTGTTCTTTTAAAGCAAAGGTTTGTGCATCGTCTTTTTCTTTTTCAATTAAACATTTCTGTAAATTGGTTTTTACGGCTAGTAATTCTTTTTCCGTTTTTTGTTTTTCTGCTTGTAATGCAACAAACTCTTTTTTAGTAACACAAGAACTTAGTATTACTGTAGCTAATAAGATAAATGATATTTTCTTCATTATAAATATACTTAATAATTTTATTAATGACACAAATTTAACAAATTAGACGAATAAAAAGTACGATTAACAAGAATTTGTGAAAAAATTATATCGTATTTTTGTTTCTTCTAACAATTCTTTATGAAAGGCCTATATTTTCTGATAATTTTTAGTACAACTTTATTATTTTTTAGTTGTAAGAAAGAAGTAGTTTTATCTGATTATTCCTTAAGAGGTGCTGTTTTTGGTACTACTTATAAAATTACGTACTTAAATGCAGCTACAAATTATCAAAAGGAAATAGATAGTTTGTTTTTAAAAATGAACAACTCCCTTTCTACCTACATTCCTAATTCGGCAATTTCTAAAATAAACAAAGGGGATACCACTGTTGTTGTAGATGATTATTTTGTAGAAGTTTTTAAAAAATCTAAAAGAATTTTTAAAGAAACTCATGGTTATTTCGATCCTACAGTTGGTAATTTGGTAAATGCCTGGGGTTTTGGTCCTAAGAATATCAAAAGAGATCTAACCGATGAAGAGGTACGAAAAGAAATGCAATTTGTGGGGTTGCAAATGGTAACTTTAAAAAATAATCAGATTAAAAAAAAATACAACCAAATTTATTTAGATTTTAACTCTATTGCTAAAGGCTATGGTATAGATGTAGTAGCAAGGTTTTTAGAAAAACAAAACATACACAATTATTTAGTTGAAATTGGAGGAGAGATTAGAACAAAAGGACTAAAGGAGGAAAACAAACCTTGGGTAGTTAAGTTGGTAGACCCTATTAATACAGAGACTGGATTTAAAAAAATAAACTTGTCTAATAAATCTATGGCTACTTCTGGTAACTACAGAAAATTTAGAATTACTGACTCAGGTAAAAAATTTGTACACACTATTAATCCAATTACTGGTTTGGCTACTGAGAGTAATTTGCTTAGTGCTTCTGTGATAGCAAGTTTAGATTGCGCAGATGTAGATGCTTATGCGACTGCATTTATGGCTATGGGTTTAGAAAAGACAAAATCATTTTTAAAGAACAATCCTCAACTAAAAGTAGTTTTGTTGTACATAAATAAAGAAAATAAATTAGAAGAATTTTCTAATTATACCTACGATTAGGTATAGATTTTTATCGTTTTTTCTTTATATTGCATATTTTAAAAAAATACATTAACAATTATTATGAGAAAAATACTACCTATTTTATTTTTTTTAGTTTCATCT
>NZ_CBFHJT010000036.1:12343-13501 GCF_965656025.1 Polaribacter sp. | reverse complement strand
ATTGCATATTTTAAAAAAATACATTAACAATTATTATGAGAAAAATACTACCTATTTTATTTTTTTTAGTTTCATCTGTCAGTTTTTTTGCACAATCAAATAAAGATATTGCTAATGTTTACATTAAAAGAGCATGGGAAAAATATAATGATATTGAAACAAGAGTTGATGCTTTAGAAGATTTTAATAAAGCTATGAAATACTTAGATAGCGTAACAACTAAAGATGTAGCCAAATTAGGCACATTTATACATTACGAAGTTGGTAATTGGCAAAAAGCTAAAGATTATTCAGAGCAATATTTTAATTTATCAAAAAATAAAAAATCTGAAGAATATTTAAACTTAGTAGAGTTATTTGTATCGATTGAAGAAGAGTTAGAAGCGCAAAAGGAACAAGAGCGCTTAGCTGAAGAGAAAAGAATTAGAAAAGAAAAAGAGCTTAGAAAAATAGATTCTTTAAAAACTATTTGGAATGCAAAATCCAAAAGTTTATCTATAAAAACTGATAGCATCTATAATTTTAATGCGAATAAGTATGCGCTTTTTAAATTGAATGGCAAATTTGGTGTTATTAATGATAGAGCAGAAATTGTTGTAGAAGCGAATGAGTATGTTTCTGCCTTAAATTTTGATGGTTTTTTTATTTTGAAAAATAAAGAATCCAATCCAACTAAATTATTTTCATTTAATACAATTACAGGAGTTGGTTATGCATTGCCAATGCCTTCTGAATTTAATACAATATCTACTCATTTTGGTCAAGTAATGTTACCAAGAGCAAATGGTAGGTTAGTTACGTATCCAAACAATTCTTTCAAACCCATGGTGTACGATTTAAACCAAAAGAAGTTTGTTAGAGTAGCGAATGAAAAAGAAGTTCTTAAAAGTCTTAAAAAGAATGACAGAATTCGAAGATATAATAACGATGGAGAAGTTAAAATAGAAAGGGAATGGTATAGCTTTGGAGGTCATTTAGGTGGTGGAGTTCATCCTTTATATTTTGAAAAAAACTATAAAGTACATGCATTTTTATTCGCTGTAGATGGCAAAGTCTTAACTACTAAATCTAGTTTTGATTACATAGGAGCTTTTAACGAGAATAAATTGCAAGCTTTAAAAGGAAATAAAACTTCATGGATAAATCGAAATGGAACTA
>NZ_CBFHJT010000036.1:4370-12245 GCF_965656025.1 Polaribacter sp. | reverse complement strand
AACGAGTCTTTGGAGAAATTATTGGATTACTTGAGTAAAAACGAGTAGTTTACTTATAACATACAGGGAGTATTTCATGCTTCATTAAACAAAATCGTTCTAGTTTTTCTGGAGCGATTTTTTGTGTGTAATCTATTTCATCTACTTTAAAACCTATAGTTCTTAACTTATCAAAATAGTCTCTACCATAAACTCTTACATGATCATATTGCCCAAAAATTTTAGCACGTTCTTTTTTGTCAGTAATGGTATCATCTTCAAAAGTGGTTGCTCTGGATAAATCTTGTGGAATTTGAAAAATACCAAAACCTCCTGGTTTTAAAACACGATACAATTCTTGCATTGCTTTTTTATCATCAGGAATATGTTCTAAAACATGATTGCAAAAAACAATATCAAATTCGTTTTCATTAAATGGTAAATTGCAAATATCTGCTTTTACATCTGCAATGGGAGACTCTAAATCTGATGTGATGTAGTCTAAATTATCTTGCTTTTTAAAAATATCTAAAAAACATTGTTCGGGTGCAATATGTAATACTTTTAGTTTTTTTGTTGATGTAAAAAAATCAGTTTCATCTTTTAAAAAAAGCCACATTAATCTGTGTCTCTCTAAAGATAAAGTTGATGGGGAAAGTGCATTTTCTCTTTGGTTGCCATACCCATAAGGTAAAAACTTACGAAAAGATTTACCGTCTATTGGATCTGTATAGGTATCACCTTTTAAAGCAAAAGCAATAATGGGTCTTACTAAGTAACTAGCCTTAATTAACCAAGGTCTTGGTATTGTGTTTAATATAGATTTGAAAATAGTTTTCAATTGGAATATTATTTATATTCTTCTCTAACAGGACAAAATACATCTGTTATTTTACAATCAGTTAAAGCTTTACCAGAATGTTTTGCTAATGAAGGTATTTTTAGAATTGAACCTGGCTTATAAATTTTTGTTATTCCGTTTACAGTCATCTCAAATTCACCTTCTGTAACTTGTGTAGTTTGTTCATGAAAATGAGAATGTTCTGGTAAGTCAGATCCCTTCTTAACTTCCCAAAAAGCAATTGTAAAGGTTTCCATATGAACAAAACGTCCATTAAATCCTTTTATAATTTCTTTGGAGTTGATATCGTTAATTTCCATTTATATTTTTTGCCTAAATTCATCTTCTTCATCTGTAACAATACCTAAAGCTTCATGTACATATTTAAAAGTGGAAAGTAATTCTGGTTTTCCGTTTAAAATAGCAACATCATGCTCAAAATGTGCAGAGGGTTTACCATCCAAAGTAGTAATTGTCCATCCATCTGAATGTTGTCTTATTTTGTGAGTTCCTAAATTTGTCATAGGTTCTATAGCTACAACCATG
This sequence comes from Polaribacter sp., assembly GCF_965656025.1. GTDB lineage: Bacteria > Bacteroidota > Bacteroidia > Flavobacteriales > Flavobacteriaceae > Polaribacter. The sequence continues at coordinate 10,879 of NZ_CBFHJT010000036.1, read as the reverse complement.
CCTTCTACAAACTTTTTTCCTCTTCCTCTTTTACCATAATTTGGCATGTTTGGGTCTTCGTGCATCTCTCTTCCTAAACCATGCCCAACCAATTCTCTTACAACTCCATAGCCATGATCTTCTGTAAATTTTTGAATTGCATAACCAACATCTCCAACTCTATTACCAGCTTTAAACTCTCTAATGCCTAGATATAAACTTTGTTTTGTTATCTCTAACAATTTTTTGGTCTCTTCTGTAATTTCACCAATGGCAAATGTATATGCATGATCTCCGTAAAAACCATTCTTTTTTGCACCACAATCTATAGAGATAATATCGCCTTCTTTTAAAGGTTCTTTGTTTGGTATGCCATGAACCACTTGTGAGTTAGGACTCATGCAAAGTGTGTTTGGGAAATCATACAAACCCAAAAAACCTGGTATAGCACCTTGTTCTCTAATATAATCTTCTGCTAACTTATCTAAATATAAAGTAGTTACACCAGGCTTTATTTCTTTAGCAAGCATACCTAATGTTCTAGAAACTACTAATGCACTTTCACGCATAATTTCTATTTCTTCTTTGGTTTTAATTTTAATCATATTAAAAAAATTGAACCACAAAGTTAGTATAATTTAAGTAAATAAAATGCTGTAAACCTTATTTGAAAATAGAGAAAAAACCTTTTTTCTTTTTTGGCTCAGGTTCATATTTAAAAATCTGTTTGTAAACATTTGTCCAACCTATAAAGCCTCCAATATTTCTATCGTCTATAAAAATGTCTGCATTAATTTTTCTGCTATATTTTTCATCGAAATCTTCTTCCGGAAAACTTTTATTTACAGCATAAAAATCGATACCATTTTCTTTGCAAAAAGCAACAGCTTCTTCTAATTTAGAGCCACTTCTGTAAGTCCATAAAATTAGTCTGTAACCCTCTGCTTGTAATTTTCTAAGGGTTTCAAAAGCAAATAATTGAGTTTTACCAATTTTTGGATACGCATCTTCTACAATGGTACCATCAAAATCTACAGCAATAATTAAATTATTATTATTCATTTATTTACTTCGATCGTAAGAATGTTTGTAAGGCTGCTCAGAAACAATTTTTAAAATATCTTTTTGAATAGATTCTCTTGGTCTTTCGACATAACGTCCAATTTCTTGACCATTTTTGTAAAAAATAAAGGTAGGCACTCTAATAATATTTAAGCCTTCTTGTAAATTATCAGGTGTTTTTTTACTTCTGTTTACAGTAACCAAATCAAACTTTTTAAAATTAAATTCTGCAGCGTCTAAAATTTTATAAAACTGTGGTGTTTCTCTCTTAGAGTCTCCACACCAAGTACCCATAAAACCCTTTATAGTAACTCCTTTTAAATTTTCTTTAATTTTTGCAATAGTTTCAGGGTTTGTTTTAAAATTGTCATAATTTCTTGTAAACCACGTTTTATAGGGTGCTTGCAAAAAAGATTCTTTATTGGCAAAACCAACTAAGTCTCCAGATTTATTTTTAGCAGCAGTAATTTCTTGTTGTGCACTGCTACAAGATATTATTGTTATAGTAAGTAATAGTAAAAATATATTTTTCATAGTATTTTAAATTATAATAAAGAATGTTGAGTCATTTCTTCGGGTTGTTCTACACCCATTAATTCTAATATTGTTGGTGCAACATCACCTAAGATACCACTTTTTATCGATTTTATATCTTTATCAATTAAGATGAAAGGTACAGGATTGGTTGTGTGCGCTGTATGAGGTGAGCCATCCGGATTCATCATTGTTTCGCAGTTTCCATGATCTGCAATTAATAAGGTAGAATATCCGTTTTTTAAACCGGTTTCTATAACAGCTTGTGCACAATTGTCTACAGCTTCACAGGCTTTAATAGCAGCTTCCATAATCCCTGTATGTCCAACCATATCTCCGTTTGCAAAATTTAAGCAAACAAAATCTGCTTCACCTTTTTCTAAATCTACACACAAGGCTTCTTTTAATTCGTAAGCACTCATTTCTGGTTTTAAATCGTAAGTTGCAACTTTGGGTGAGTTTCTTAATATTCTAGATTCGCCTTCAAAAGGTGCTTCTTGCCCTCCTGAAAAGAAAAAAGTAACGTGTGGATATTTTTCTGTTTCTGCAATTCTAATTTGTTTTTTACCTGCTTTAGAAAGCACTTCACCTAACGTATTTTTAATATTATCGTTATTATATATTACGTTTATCCCTTTAAAACTCTCATCATACAAAGTAATTGTGGTAAAATATATATCTAGTTTTTTCATTCCAAATTCAGGGAAATCATTTTGAGACAAAGCATTTGTTAATTCTCTACCTCTGTCTGTTCTGTAATTGAAAAACAATACAACATCACCTTCTTTAATTTGCGCTTTTGGCGAGCCGTCTTCATTAGTTACAATAATTGGTTTATGAAACTCGTCTGTTAAACCAGCTTCATAATTTTTGTTGATGGCAGCAATTATATCTGTAGTTTTTTCTCCTACTCCATTTACAACGCCATCATAAGCTTCTTTTACACGTTCCCATCTATTATCTCTATCCATCGCATAATAACGCCCAGTAATAGTAGCTAATTCGCCTGTACTTTCTTTCATGTATTCTTGAATATCATTTATAAAATACGTTCCAGATTTAGGATCACAATCTCTACCATCTGTAAAAGCGTGTAAATACACATTATCTACCTGGTTTTCTTTAGCAACATCTAAAATACCTTTTAAGTGATTGATATGTGCATGAATACCACCATTAGAAACCAAACCTAATAAATGTACATCTTTATTGTTTTCTTTAGCATATTGCAAGGTGTCTAACAATACTTTTTCTTTACCTAAAGTTTTTTGTTCTACAGCTTTATTAATTCTTGCTAGGTTTTGATATACAATTCTACCAGCGCCTAAATTCATGTGTCCAACCTCAGAATTTCCCATTTGGCCTTCAGGTAAACCAACATTTAAGCCATCTGTTCTTAATTCGGCATTAGGATATTTATCATATAAACCATTTATAAATGGTGTTTTTGCGTTATAAATTGCAGATACTTTTGGGTCTTGGGTAATTCCCCATCCATCCAAAATCATTAAAATTACTTTCTTATTCATTATTCTAAATTGAACAGTAAAAATAAGAAAGATTTTTTTCTTTTTGTTAAGATTCTACGAAAACGATAGTGTAAATACAAAGTGCTAACAAGAATAAAATTGTAAGTACTTTTTTAAAGAAAAGTAAATTATTCTCTTTTTTAATTTTTTTACGAATATTTTTCAACTCTTTTGCAGATGCTTTGTTAGGGAAATGCAATTCTGACGGCTTACGATATTTAAAATCTTTTAATTTATCAAAAGTAGAAACACGATTTCTCTTATTCGCTTTTAAACTAGCAATCATATGTGCAATAAAACCTTCCCCAGCCATAATATTAAATGTTAATTATTTACAAATAGGTAGTAAAAAATAACAAATTGTTACAAAAAGGTTTTTTAACGCTTTGTAAATACGAATTTTTCATTATTATATGTAATTTTGTAAGAATAATATAATTTTAGACAATTATGCACTTTCAACTGAATGATGTTACAAAAAAACTACCCAAGCACTTACATAAATTTATTGTAAAACAACCTTATGATGAATATACAGCACAAAACCAAGCTGTTTGGCGTTATGTAATGCGTATGAATGTAGATTACTTAAGTAAAGTTGCGCATAAATCTTATTTAGAAGGCTTAGATAAAACAGGAATTTCTATTGATGAAATACCACATATGGAGGGTATGAATCGTATTTTAAAAGACATTGGTTGGGCAGCTGTTTCTGTAGATGGTTTTATACCTCCCAATGCTTTTATGGAGTTTCAAGCCTATAATGTTTTGGTAATTGCTTCAGATATGAGAACCATTAATCATATAGAATATACACCTGCACCAGATATTATTCATGAAGCTGCTGGTCATGCACCAATTATTGCAAATCCAGAATATGCAGAATATTTAAGACGTTTTGGCGAAATTGGCAGCAAAGCAATATCATCTGCAAAAGATTATGAAATGTATGAGGCTATTCGTCTTTTATCGATTTTAAAAGAGAACCCAAATTCTTCTGAAAAAGAAATACAAGCAGCACAAGATAATGTAGCATATTTACAAGGAAATATGGGCGAATTGTCTGAAATGGCTCAGATTAGAAATTTACATTGGTGGACAGTAGAGTATGGGTTAATTGGCGCTTTAGAAAATCCTAAAATTTACGGAGCTGGTTTGCTTTCTTCTATTGGAGAAAGTGCTTGGTGTATGCAAGATAAAGTTAAAAAAGTACCTTATACTTTAGAAGCTGCAAATATGAATTTTGATATTACAAAACCACAGCCACAACTATTTGTAACACCAAATTTTGCACATTTAAGTCTGGTTTTAGAGCAATTTGCAAATACCATGGCTATTAGAAAAGGAGGTTTAAAAGGCATACAAAAACTAATTAATTCTAAAAATTTAGGAACCATAGAATTAAGTACAGGCATACAAATTTCTGGTATTTTTACAGAGGTGATTTCGAATGAAAATGGAAAACCGCTTTATTTTCAAACAAAGGGTAATACTGCCTTATCTAACAGAGATAAGGAGTTGATTGGACATGGAATAGAAAATCATAAAGAAGGTTTTGGTAGTCCAATAGGAAAATTAAAAGGAATTAATATTGCTATAGAAAACATGAGTCCAAGAGATTTGGAAGCATATCAAATTTATGAAGGCAAAAGAATTTCTCTAATTTTTGAAGGAGGCGTAAAAGTAGAAGGAAATGTAATTACAGGAACAAGAGATTTAAGAGGTAAAATTTTATTAATAACTTTTGAAAATTGTACAGTTACCTATCAAGATAAAGTGTTGTTTCAGCCAGATTGGGGCTTGTATCATATGGCAGTTGGTAAAGAAGTAGTTTCTGCATATACTGGTGCTGCAGATATTAACTCTTTTAAAGATACTACGGCGGTTTCTAAAACCAAAACATATAAAATAAAATATACTACTAAAGAGAGAGAATTGTATGCGCTGTATCGTGATGTAAGAAAGATGAGAACAGAAAATACAGTAACAGAAGAAAAAGTAACGACCATATTTTATCAGTTAAAAAATGATTTTTCTAATGATTGGTTGTTAAACTTAGAACTTTATGAATTAGCTTTGCAACATAATTTTTCTATTCAAAAAGAATTATTTAAAGCTTTAGAAGATTTAAAATGTAACAAAAGCTACACAAAATTAATTGAAAATGGATTAGTTTTGTGCCATCAATATAAAAATAAATAAAACATGGGTTTATTTGACATGTTTAAACGTAAAGACATGAGTACAGAAATTAAAGAATATTTAGATAAAGACGCAGTAATTTTAGATGTTAGAACTTTAGCAGAATGGAATGAAGGTCATATAGCAAATGCAAAACACATTGTATTAAATTTAATACCTCTAGAAATAGAACAAATAAAATCTTGGAAAAAACCTGTTATAGCTGTTTGTAGAAGTGGAGCTAGAAGTGGGCAAGCCACTCAGTTTTTATCACAAAATGGAGTAGACGTAATTAATGGTGGGCCTTGGCAAAATGTTGCTAAACATTTAGATTAGTTATAATTACCAAACCCTTTTTTTCTGCGTTTGTTTAACTTAGTAAATACTAGGTAAGAGTGCTTTATTTTTCTAATAATGGCAAAAATACCACCTAACATTGCTCCCACAAATGCACCCATTGTTAAGGCGTCAAAATTGTGGCCAGTTACTAAATACTTTAAGTAGAATATTACAATACCTATAATTACAGATATGTAAAATACTTGTAGTTTAGATTTAGAAAAACTTGCATAAATACCACATAAAACACCTGTTATTATTGCAGTTGCAGTTATTTTAGTTAAAAATAATTCTGCTAGTTTACTGGTGTTAGAGAGTATTATCGAGGTAACAAACATACCTACTAAAGCTCCCATAATTATACCGATAATAATTTTTTTAAACATCTTACAAAAATATTATTGAAAGGTACAAAATAAAAAACAGCTAAATAAGATTTCTTTTTTGAGCTTTTATTACAGCTTCCATTTTACTGTGTACTTGTAATTTTTTATAAATATTTTCTATGTGTTTTCTAACCGTAGAAGGAGATATAAATAAATTGTCTGCTATGTTATTATAGGTTATACCTTTGCTTAAATGAAGTAAAATTTCTGTTTCTCTTTTAGAAAGTTTTATTTCTTCCGATTCGTTTTTTGTGATTAATGTGGCAGTAGGGTTTCTTAATAAATTTAATGTTTTTAAAGCTATACTAGGTGTCATAGGTGCACCACCTTCAGTAACTTCTATAATACTTGTGTATAAATTTTCGGCATCAATTTCTTTTAATAAATACCCGTTTGCACCTGCTTTAATAGATTTAAAAATACAATCATCATCATCTACAACTGTAAGCATAATAACTTTTATTTGAGGATATTTTGTTTTTACAATTTCAGTAGCTTT
>NZ_CBFHJT010000036.1:2533-4270 GCF_965656025.1 Polaribacter sp. | reverse complement strand
CAATCATCATCATCTACAACTGTAAGCATAATAACTTTTATTTGAGGATATTTTGTTTTTACAATTTCAGTAGCTTTTATACCATCCATTTCTGGCATTTGAATATCCATTAAAATCACGTCTATATTATGGTTCTCCTCTAATTTACCTATTAATTCTGCACCATTATTTGCATGGAATTTTACAGAAATATTATCAAAATAAGAGAGTTTTTCTTTAATGGCTTTTACTAAAAAATAGTTGTCTTCGGCAATGCAAATTTTTAAGTTCATAATAAGTTTGGTTAGAAGACTAAATTAATGATTTGAATGTATAGAATTTATACGTCATTTGACGTATATTTTGAGTTTAATAATAATTTAATTTCTGTACCCTTACTTTTAGCAGAAATAATTTTTACATTTCCACCAATTTCACTCATTCTTTTTTCCATATTACTTAAACCATTCCCTAACGTTACTGTATTTAAGTCGAAACCAACTCCATCATCCATTATAGAAATTATATAGGTGTTTTCTTTTTTATCAATATTGATTTCGATTTTAGAACTTTCTGCATATTTAATAGCATTATTAATAGCTTCTTGTAAAACTCTAAAAATACTCATGCCTTCTAAAGAAGATAAAGCTTCATTTTTATCAATTTCATAATTTATTTTAAACGCTATGTTTGGTGTTGCAATTTTTGCTTTTTCTATGAATGATAAAATTCTGGTATGTAAATCCTCAATCGTAATTTCAGTTTTATTCATTGCCCAAATTGTATCTCTTAATTGATGAATGGTTTCTGAGGTAAAGGAACTAATACCAACTAATTTTTCTTTCAATTTTTCATTAGCATCTTTGCTAACATATTTCAAGTTGTCTATAGAAGATATTATAAAAGTAAGTTGAGAGCCAATATTATCGTGTAAATCTCTAGAAATTCTTAAACGCTGTTCTTGTAATCTGTTTTGGGTTTTTATCTTTGATAAGGCATCTTTAAGATCTATTTCTTTTTGCAGCTGTTGCTTTTTAAGTTGATTTCTTTTGTAAACTGCAAAAAAGATAATTGCTAAAATTAAAAAGGCAGACGCGAATAATATTGCATAAAGATTTCTGTTTTTAATAGCGAGTTCTTTTTCTAACAATTGTTCTTTCTGAAGGGCTATTTCTTTTTCTTTTTTTGCTGTTTCGTATTTGGCTTCTGTTTCTTGTACAGTTTGATCTCTTTGTTTTTTAAATATTGAATCTTTAATTTTTACTAAAGCCTCAGTGTCTTTTAAAGCTTGTTTTAAATTTCCTAATTTTTTATAAACTTGAGCTCTTTCATCATAAATCCAAACAAAGTTCTCTATGTATTTACTTTTTTCTGTATAATAAATTGCAGAATCAAACATTTTTAGAGAGTAATTTAGTTTATTTGCTCTATTTCCATACATTGCTAAATTTGTAAAAATTGCACCTGTTGCATAGTCACTATTATAGGGCTTGTAAAGTTTTAAACCTATTTCGGTTAGCTCTCTCGATTTTTCTAATTTGCCTAACACCATGTAAGTGTAACCAAGATTTACAAATGTGGTTTTTACATCCGTAGAATCTAATCTAGGTAAAAAACTAAGTATTTTTTCTTGCCTTACAGCTGCACTATCTGGTTGCCCATTTTCTGTAAATGCTGCTGCAGTAATATCTAAAGCATTAATAATTGATATTAGGTTTTTTGTAGAGTCTTTTTGTAAACTAATACTTGCTTTTTTCC
>NZ_CBFHJT010000036.1:0-2436 GCF_965656025.1 Polaribacter sp. | reverse complement strand
CCCATATTTAATGGCTTTTTTATAATCATGAAAAATTCGATATGTTTGAGACATATCGATTTGCATTTTTGATAAATACTGATAATCGTTAAAAGAAATTGCTATTTTTTCTCCTTTTTGATAGGTGTTCAAACTTTTTTCGAAAGCTCCACTACCTTCATGATAATGGCCTAATTCTGAAAGAAAAGATATAAGCTTTTTATAGTTTTCTTTATTTATATCAACCGCTTCAATTTTAGTTGAATAATAAATAACACTATCAACTTTATTATTCATTATCGCTTTTTTAGCTTTTTGAATATAATTATCTAATTTGCTCTTTGATACTTCTTGAGCAAAGTAGATAGAAGTGATGCTTATAAAAATAAAAATACAAAGAGATTTTTTTTTTATTTTCACAGGTTTTATTTTGAATTAAAAATTTCACTTAATGAAAAATTAATATTTAAAATACCAACTTTAATTTTTTGAAATTTTTGTAGCGTATTTTGCTCTATACTTTTCAACTCTTCTGGCATTTTTTGCAGCTGGTTAGAAATTAATTTTTCTTTGTTAAAAGCTAAAAGTAAATAATTTAATCTATTCGTTTCTAATATTTTAGTTTTTTTATAGTCCAAATATAAAATCACAATTAATAAGATTGTAAACGTAGAAATTAAGAGTATAAAATGTAAACTATTAATTGGGAGATTCATAAAAGTACTTTTTTAATTTATATAAGAAGGAGATGGCTAATTTCTAGTTAAAGAAAATCAACCTCTGTAACTTTAAAAAATTCTTGTTATTGATTTACTTTTTCTAAAATTTTTAATAATAATTAGAATGATAAAAATGGCAATTAATGATAAAAAAATAGGAATGCCATAGATAGCTAAATAAAAAACAATATTTATAGATGCATTACCAATTCCATCCACTTCATATACATTTTTTAAGTTGATAGGTTCAAAAGCGATCTCATTGAAGTTTGTTTTAGAAAATTGATCAATTTCTGAGAAATAAAAATTACTTTTTTGTGTAATTTCTTTAAAATTGAAATCCTTTAAAGTTTCACCATAAGATAAAACAAAATTAGGGTCTGGATTTTTGCCATAATCTGTCATGTTAAAATGTAAAATATTATTATCTGAATTAAAAAACAACGAGGTTGGGGAACTTACTTTTGTGTTTTTTATAGAAATATTATCTTTTAATTGTGTGTAAAAATCACCATTTTCTATGGGAGATTTCCAAAGAGAACCTGTTTCAATCAGATAAATAAAAGCATTTTTTTCATCAGAATTATACCCTTGCATTATTTTGGCATTGTTGGTGTTTACCAAAAAATAAACACTAAAATGGGTGGTTTTTTTTGGTAAAAATGCGATTTCCCAAACATACCAATTTTCATTTTCGGCATTTGGTTTTTCAAACAGCGATAATTCTTTATTATTTACAAAGCCTTTTATTTTATATAAACCGTCTACATTTACTTCATTTACATTGTCATGAAATTGAACGTTTTTAAATACATTATTAATAGGATAACCGACTTTAATTTTTAAAGTATCGTTTGTGGTATTTTTAAAAAAATAATTGCCTTTTACAGTTGCAAAACCTTTGTAGAGTTGCATGTAAATTTTTTCAGATTGCATCTGAATTTTTTTATAGGCAATGCTATCTTCTGGATATAAAAGCGTAAAACTTCCACTGCCGCCTGCATTCCAAACACCTGGTTGTGCAGAGTTTGAAATTAGAAAAATGCTCCCAATAAAAATGCAGAAGATGTAAACAAAACGTTTCATATTATTTTGTTTTAAAAGGAATTACTTTTAAAGTTGAAAATGTATTATCACAAATATGAAATTCTACTGGCGCTTTATTAAAAACAGAATCTGAAATCTGTTTTGCATATAATTCAAATATTGTTCCATAAGATTTACTATTTGCTGCTTCTTTTGTGGTTACCATTCTAAATTGATAGTTGCCATTTTCGTCATTTTTAGAAAGTTGTACAGATTTTTCATTATCACCTGCAAAACCAGAACTTACTAAATAATCTCCCAGCTTTTCAGCATCCTCTTTTGCTACTTTACTTGTGTAGTAAACTTCTGTTTTTTTAAACTGTAACTTTTTACCATAACCTGTACAGTTTATAAAAAAGACAGAAATACATAAAAGAAATATTTTTTTTAGATTTTTCATTTTATCTGATATTTAATAGTTTTCTAATAATTCTTTTAAATGATAAAAAATAAATTCTTTTCCTGCTAAATAAAATCCTTCAGAAAATTTGTTAGAATCAACTTCTATAATATTGGCATTTTTACTAATTCTGTCTTCTGCTAGGGCAAAGTTTTTAAATGAAGCAATTCTATCCATATCTTGTTTTTGATATGCAACTATTTTTTCTTTTTTAATAACTCCGCTTATTTCTAAATCTTTCTTTAGTGTACC
>NZ_CBFHJT010000035.1:13177-29275 GCF_965656025.1 Polaribacter sp. | reverse complement strand
ATTGGTAAAGATAGAGGTTTTGCAGATAGAGTTATAAATGGTAGTATAGCAGAGGTAATGTTTTTTAGTGATGCACATTCAGATACCAAAAGACAACAAGTACAATCTTATTTGGCCATAAAATATGGTTTTACTTTAGATGATACAGATAATAGTGTCTCTATTGTAGAAGGAGATTATGTTTTAGCAGGTGGGTCTCCAAAAGTTTGGAACTACACAAACAACAGCACTTTCCACAACGATGTTGCTGGTATTGGTAGAGATGATGCAATGGCTTTAAACCAAAAACAATCTAAATCTGTAAGTTCAGACGCAATTATTACTATTGGTTTAGATGCTATTTCTGCTACAAATGCATTAAATACAAATACATTTACAACAAACAAAGACTTCTTAATGTGGGGTAATAACAATGGAGTTATTAACTCTATAACCGAAACAGAATTAATCTGTGCACCAGAAAAAACGATTGGTAGAACTTGGAAAATTAAAGAAACAGGTAGTGTCGGTTTAACTCAAGTAGCGGTTAATAGAGCAACCATAGATGCTGCACTTGTAACACCAAATACGGTAAAAGTTTTTAAAGTAGCAGACGATGCTGCTTTTACAACAAACGTAGCCTATATGCCTTTAACAGCAGAAACCATAAACTCAGAAAATGTATATACCGTAGATTACAACTTTAATGGTACAAAATACTTCACCTATTCAGAAATTAATGGTATTTTTTGGAATGGAGATATGAATGCTTGGGTAGGTGGAAATAGCGGAACTGTTTCTGGAGGGCCAAGTATTAATGCTGCTGACAGAGATAAAGTAATGGTAATAGATGCACAAACGTCACTTACAAACGCAGTACTTACAGAAAATGTAAGAGTAGAATGTGTTTGGATTAAAGAAAACTCTAAACTAATGGTAGCAGACGATCGTTATTTAGAATTTGATGAAGACTTTATTCTTGATGGTGAGATGAGATTAATGGGTGACGGACAATTAGTACAAACTCATATTGGTTTGTCTAATGTAGAAGGAAGTGGAAAACTATACAGAGACCAGCAAGCTGTTGTACCTAATGTATACAGATATCACTATTGGTCTTCTCCTGTAAGAGAGTTAAATAAAAATACCTTTAGAGTAGCAGAAGTTATGAAAGATGGTAATATACCCACTTCAGAAAATTCTACTATAACAGATATCAACTTTACTTCTTTAGATCAATCAGGTGTTGACAATAGAGGTTTAAATGGAGCTCCTGGTGTTGCTGGAATAACACCGATTTCAATATCAAATTTTTGGATATATACAAATATAAATGATCCTGCAGCTAATGATGAGCAGTCTGGAAACTATTTTAGAAGGTTTGAAACTGGTGCAATTAATAGAGCAAATGGATATACTATGAAAACTACAGGAGTTGTTGGCCAAAACTTTACCTTTGTAGGAACGCCTAATGATGGAACTATCACTATTCCTCTAACAGGAGAAACTGCTAGTTTAGTTGGTAATCCATATCCAAGTGCTTTAGACGCTACAGATTTTATCAACACAAATATAGATGTTATTGATGGTACATTATATTTCTGGGAACATACAGGTGAGGATGAAGAACCGTCAGGAATATCTGGACACACTTTTGCGGGTTATTATGGAGGTTATGGACAAAGAAACTTAACAATGGGTATTGCAGCTGATGGCGTGGGAAGTATAGAAGAATATACTTTTGACTGGACTACTGCTACAGAAGCCCTTGGTGTTGTTTCAGAAACTGTAAAAGGTGTAACCGTTGATATGGAATTCTCAAATGGTGAAGCTAGTCTATTACCAAATCTACTTAATCTAGGTGGAACCCTTGGAAACATTGTTGGGAAAATTGCTTTAACTACTAGTGAGTATGATGTTACTGTTAATTTTAGTGAATCTATTGATTTAAAAACAATCTACTTATATAACAATGTAGTTTTACCTTTAACAAACCCAACAATTACCATAACACCTGACAATGGAACTCCTGTAACCCAAACCTTATCTGGAATTACTGGTCAAGAAATAACATTAAACTGGGATGATGTAACCTCATTTACCATAACAACAGATAATCCTTACAATTTAGTTATAGATAACTTAAATTTCTTTAAAACTGGGGTTTTTCCTAGCTTAGGTGATGCAATCTATACGGCTCCTAAAAGATATATAGCCGTTGGACAAGGATTTTTTGTAAGAGCAGATGCAAATGGTGGAACTTTAAGATTTGAAAACTCACAAAGAAACTATTCAAGTGAGGATGGAAGTGAGTCTTATTTCTTCAAGTCTAACAAAGCTAAAAAAACCAAACAAGAAGAAGAATTAGATTTACTTCCAGTTTTAAAACTTGGTTTTAATAGAACTTCTTCAGATGCTGTAGAATTACATAGACAAATAGGTATTTCCTTTAGAAGAGGTAACACTTTTAAATATGAAAACGGTTATGATAGTGATATATTTGATGTAGGGGATAATGATATTTATTGGCAATTTCCAGAATTAGAAGGAAGAAAATTAGTCATTGCAGGTGTAGAAGAAATTAGTAATAATTTAGAGGTTCCTTTAACAATTGCTGTAAATAATGGAGCTAAAAAATCTTTACAAATTGATGAGTTAAAAAATGTAAACACACCTATTTATCTCTTAGATAAATTGACTGACACATATTACACTTTATCTGAAACTCCTTTAGAATTAGATATACCGAATGGAAAATATACAGATCGTTTTTATATTACTTTTGCAAAAAAGACTTCATTAAGTGTAGATGATTTAAATCCTTTAAGTAAAGATTTAACTGTATTTATGGATAATGATTCTGATGAAATTGTTATACAAAATAATAAACTAGTTAAAATTAAAAAAGTAGCGCTGTTTAATATTTTAGGACAAGAAATAAAAAGCTGGAAAAACATAGATAAGTTAACTGAAAATAGAATAAAAACAAATAAACTTTCTAAGTCTGTTTACATTATTAATGTTGAAACTGAAAGTGGAAAACTTTCTAAAAAAGTAGTTGTAGAATAATTATATATTCTAAACAAATTAAAAGCCGAAACATTTATGTTTCGGCTTTTTTACGTAAGAATAATATTAAAATCGGTTTTGTGAGTTAAGCTTTAACCACTTTCATCATGTCTAAAGTAAATTTAAATTATTTAGTTGTAAAACTTTTAACAAACAAGATATAACATATATAAATTGTTATTGTAAGTAAAATTTAAGCTTTATTAAAAAAATCTGATTTAATATTCTTATTTTTTTTGTTTTTATAAATGTTGTAGCTAAACCATTCGTGTATGGAATAAGCTCCTGTTTCTCCTTGCTTATTTACAGCAATATAACCTACCTGAAAATTCTTAAAATCTTTCCCTGGTTTGTTTACAATTCTGCCTATTGCCTCTTCACAGGCTTCTTGTGGCGATTTCCCTTGACGCATTAACTCGACAATTAAAAAACTACCAACCGTTTTTAATACTTCTTCTCCTAAGCCAGTTGCAGAAGCACCACCAACCTCATTATCTACAAATAAACCACCACCAATTATAGGCGAATCTCCTACTCTACCTGCCATTTTATATGCCAAACCACTTGTGGTACACGCTCCAGAAATATCGCCGTTTTTATCAATAGCTAACATGCCAATAGTATCATGATTTTCGATATTGATAATGGGTTTATATTCAGATTTTATTTTCCAATTTTCCCAAGCTTTTTTAGCAGCTTCTGTTAATAAATTTTCTCTTTTAAAACCTTGTGATACTGCAAATTTTTCTGCACCATCTCCAACCAACATTACGTGTGGTGTTTCTTCCATTACTTTTCTGGCTACAGAAATTACGTGTTTTATGTTTTTTACACCTAAAACTGCACCATAATTTCCTTTTTCGTCCATTATACAAGCGTCTAAAGTAACGTCTCCATCTCTATCTGGCAAACCTCCTTTTCCAACAGATTGCCCTTTTTCATTGGCTTCTTCTATTCTACAACCTTGTTCTACAGCATCTAATGCTGTACCTCCTTTTTCTAAAACAGCTGCTGCAGTTTCTACAGCTAAGTCTGTTTTCCAAGTGGCAATTACTAATGGTTTTATAACTTTTGACGCGGTTATAACTGCTTTTTTATCTTTCGTATTTTCATCACAAGAAATTAATGATGATGATACAGCAACGAATCCTAAACCTGTTGCTGATGCTTTTTTTATAAAGTTTCTTCGTTTCATATTCTTATTTTATTTGAATTTCATCAACAAACAACCAGCTTCTTCCATCATGTTGATATCCTAAATGCCATTTGGGAAGTTTGCCTAATTTTTTTGCGGTGATTTTTATATACTTTGTTTTTATTTTTTCTTTTACAAAAAACTGTTTTATTTCAACTTTGTCATTATTTTTTGGTTTTGGTGCTTTCCAGTTTTTAATTTTAGTGAATTTTTTACCATCTAAAGAATGATATATTTCTACTGCTGTTGGTAAAAATATCCAGCTTTTTTGATCTCTTAAAAAATTAACACTAATTGTTGAAATTGATTTCTGACTTCCTAAATCAACAACTGCAATTAAGTCTTCATCAAAATAACCTTGCCAAGTACCTGTTCTAAAATCTTCTGTTCCTGTAATTCCGTCAATTAATGCATTATTTCCTCCTGCATTATATTGATTGGCATATTGGGTTTTTAAATCAATTTTTATATTAGGATCTATTTTATAAAAATCAGTAGTAATTGTGGCACTTTTTGTATTTCCTTTTTGGGCATATACATCAAGGTTGATAAATTTATCAATTATAAAAGGGTTTTGATATTGCTTAAAACCACCTTTATAACCTATTCTATAATAAATAGTTGCATCTTTATCTGCATTTTGTAAAGTAATTTCTGTACTTTCTTTAAACGCAATATCTCCTTTCGCAATATATGGTGCAGGCACAATTACATGTTCTTCTATTTTAGATGATGGAATAAACTCGTCTTTTGTCCCCCAATTTGTAGGTTGATTTGTCAATTCAAAAACTAAATTACCACCATCAATAATATCTTGATGATTGATATAAGAATACTCATAATCATCTCCATTTAATCGTACAGATTTTATGTATTTATTTTCTGTGGATTGATTTTTAGCTTCCACTGTAAACGTTTTTCCATTTTCTAAATTAATAGTAGCCTTGTTAAATAATGGACTTCCAATAACATATTGATTCGACCCTGGAGTAACTGGGTAAAATCCTAAAGAAGAAAAAATATACCAAGCACTCATTTGTCCACAATCTTCGTTTCCTGAAATTCCATCTGGTGTATTTGTATATAATTCTGTTAAAATCTGACGCACTTTCTCTTGAGTTTTAGCTGGTTTATTTACAAAGTTGTACAAATAAGCCATGTGATGACTGGGCTCATTTCCGTGGGCATATTGCCCAATTAAACCTGTAATATCTGCTTGATGTCTGCCAGAAGTTTCGTTTTTTGCTGTAAATAATTTATCTAGCTGATTTTCTAATTTTTGCTTACCTCCTAGCAAATTTATAAAGCCAGAAATGTCCTGAGGAACGTAGAAACTATATTGCCAAGAGTTGGCTTCTGTATAATTAAAATTGACTTCGTAAGGATTAAATGGTGCAAACCAAGTATTTCTAAAACGACCTCTCATAAATTGGGTTTCTGGGTCAAAAACATTTTTATAATATTGAGCTCTTTCTGAATAAATTTTATAATCTTCTTCCTTTCCTAAAGATTTTGCCATTTGTGCTATGGTCCAATCATCATAAGCATATTCTAAAGTTTTAGAAACCGATTCACTTTCTTTTTCTACAGGAATAAATCCATTTTTTTTATACGAATCCAATCCTAATTTATCACGAGTTGCAGAATGTTTCATGGCTTCTAATGCTTTATTGGCATCATAATTTCTGATGCCTTTTAAATATGCATCTGCAATTACCGGAACTGCATGGTAACCAATCATACAACCAGTGTAATTTGCAGCTAAATCCCAAATGGGCATAATACCACCTTCATCATATTTTGCCAAAAACGTATTTATAAAATCGTTGGTTTTTTCTTGTTCTATAATTGTGTATAAGGGATGTGCTGCTCTGTAAGTATCCCAAAGTGAAAATACTGTGTAATAATCAAAATCTTTGGCTTCGTGAATTTTTAAATCCATTCCTCTATACCTGCCATCTACATCTTGATACAAATTGGGTGCAATGGTAGCATGATAAAAAGAAGTATAAAAATTGACTTTATTATCTTTATTAGTATCTTCTATAACAATTTTTTCTAATTGTTGTTCCCAAAAATCTTGTGCTGTTTTTTTTACTTCTTCAAAAGTTTGATTCCCAATTTCTCCTTTTAAATTCTTTTTTGCACCTTCTATATCAACTGCTGAAATACCGATTTTAATATAAACTGTTTCGTTATTGGGGTTGATAAAATTCAACGCTATTTTTTGTGCCCCAGCCATTCCTTTTTTTTCTGGAGATTGCAAAACATCTGTAAAAGCATGTGAGGTTTCAATGGCAAAAAACAAGCGTTGATCTGTAGCCCAGGCTTTAGAAAAACGATATCCAGTTAATTCTCTATCAGAAACTTTATTGATTTTAGCATCTAAAACCATATCTCTATGTAATAAATCTATAACCACAAATTGATTTTCAGCAGTGGGAAAATTATATTTATGCATGCCACTTCGTTTAGAAACCGTTAATTCTACATCAATATTTGTATCCTCTAAATGCACTTTGTAAAAACCAGGTTCTGCTGTTTCGTTATCATGAGAAAATTTAGATTTATACCCTTCTTTACCATCTGAACCATTATTAAATATTTGTTTATTGGTGGGCATTAACAGAATATCTCCATAATCTGAAACACCTGTTCCACTTAAATGCGTATGCGAAAACCCATAAATTTCATCATCTGAATAATGATAGCCAGAACATCCATCCCAACCCTCTAAACGTGTATCTGGACTTAATTGCATCATCCCAAAAGGCATGGTTGCTCCTGGATAAGTATGACCATGACCACCTGTACCAATAAACGGATTTACATAAGAGATAAGGTTTTTATCTTTTGTAGCAACCTTAATTTCTTGATTAGAATTGCAGGAAATGAATATGAATACACTAAGAAAAAATGAGAAAAATTGAAGTTTCATCAAAATAGATTGTTAAATTCGTATCAAATATAACAGAAAATGAAAATTAGCCATTACTTTCTTCTATTTTTTATTCTAATTTCTGCTGCTTGCAAGAAAGATGTTTTAATTCCTATAGAACCAAATATTATTCCCAAACCTCATTCTCAACAAATTTCCAATGATGTTTTTGTTTTGAATGCAAACACATCATTAGAATCAACTTTTAAATTTAATGAAATTGCCAATTTTTTAAAAATCCATTTAAAAGAAAATTATAAACTAAATTTATCTTCTAAAAATAGTTCGAACAGGATTCTATTTACTATTGATAATTCCATTGAAAATAAAGAAGGATATCGGTTAAATATTGATGAAAATAAAATTCAAATTTCTGCAAAAACAAGCTCAGGTGCTTTTTATGCTGTTCAATCTTTACTACAATTATTACCTGCTAAAACAGACAAAAAAGAAATAGCCATACAATGTTTAACAATAAATGACGAACCTCAATTTAAATATCGTGGAATGCATTTAGATGTTGGACGTCATTTTTTTTCCGTAGCTTTTATTAAAAAATATTTAGATCTAATGGCAAGCCTAAAAATGAATACTTTTCACTGGCATTTAACAGAAGACCAAGGTTGGCGAATTGAAATTAAAAAATACCCGAAACTTCAAGAAATTGCAGCTTTTAGAGATGAAACTTTAATTGGCCATTATTCAGATCAGCCTCATCAATTTGATGGGGAAAAGTATGGAGGATTTTATACACAAGAAGAGATAAAAGAAATTGTAAAATATGCTTCAGAAAGAAAAATAACGGTAATACCAGAAATAGAAATGCCTGGTCATAGTCAAGCTGCTATTGCTGCTTACCCTGAATTGGGTTGTACTGGAGAACAAGTAAAAGTTGCCACCAAATGGGGCGTTTTCGAAGAAGTGTATTGCCCAAAAGAAACTACTTTTCAATTTTTAGAAAATGTAATTGATGAAGTTGTAGAACTATTTCCAGGAAAATACATTCATATTGGTGGAGATGAAGCCCCAAAAACCAGATGGAAAAACTGTGCTCATTGTCAGAATTTAATCCAGAAGAAAGGGTTAAAAGACGAACATAGTTTGCAAAGTTATTTTATTGCAAAAATGGAAAAATACATCAACCAAAAAGGAAAACAAATTATTGGTTGGGATGAAATTTTAGAAGGTGGTTTGGCTCCTAATGCAACTGTAATGTCTTGGAGAGGTACAAATGGAGCTGTAGAAGCTGCCAAACAAAAACACGACGTTATTTTAACACCTGGTTCTCATTGTTATTTTGATCATTATCAATCTGATAACGAAAATGAACCCTTGGCAATTGGTGGCTTTTTACCTTTAGAAAAAGTCTACAGTTTTAATCCAATTCCAAAAGAATTAACCAAGGAAGAAGCTAAATATGTGCTAGGTGCTCAAGGAAATGTATGGACTGAATACATACTTACTTCAGAAAAAGTAGAATATATGGCTTTTCCTAGAGCTATTGCTTTGAGTGAAGTGGTTTGGTCTACTCCAGAAAACAGAAATTATACTGATTTTATAAAACGTTTAGAACTTTTTAATAAAAGATTGGATGTTATGAATGTAAATTATGCCAATCATATCTATGAAGTAAAAGGCAAATTAAAAAATGACAATGGGAATTTGACTTACGAGTTGGAAACAACTACAGATAAAAAAATTGTTTATACTTTAAATGGAAAAGAACCCAATCCATTATTAGGAGATAAATTTTATAAATATCCGATTAAAATTGATTCATCAACCACCATAAAAGCGGCTGTTTTTAATAATGATGAAAAATTATGCAATACATTTATGCAAAGTATCAATTTACACAAAGCTGTAGGTGCAAAAATTTCTTTAAATGTTGCGCCTCATAAAGCTTATAATGCAGGTGGAAAAGAAGCATTAATTAATGGTATTTATGGAAATGACAAACGTTATGGAGATAAAGAATGGTTGGGTTTTTGGGGTGATGATGTGGAAATTACCATCGAGTTTGATAAACCAACAGAAATTAATACAATTTCTACTCGTTTTTACAATGGAAATGGACAATGGATTTATGTGCCAAAATTTATGACTTTTGATATTAGAAGGGAAAATAATAGTGGTTTTGTATCTGTTGAAAAAATCTTACATGAAAACAAAAAACTTGTAAATACTAATTTTAGTTTACATAAAAATGATAAAGGGTTTTATAAAAAATTAAAAATCACAATTCCAAATTATGGAATGATTCCTGAAGGAAAACAAGGTGCAGGTAACAAAGCTTGGACATTTATTGATGAAATAATTGTAGAGTAATGAGATTAGAAATTTGCGCAAATTCTTACCAATCTGCCGTAAACGCTCAAATGGGTGGAGCAGACAGAATAGAACTCTGTTCTGAATTAGCTGTTGGTGGAGTTACTCCTTCCTATGGTTTATTAAAAAAAATAGCAAAGGAAATTACTATTCCTGTAAATGTATTAATTCGTCCAAGAAGTGGTGATTTTTGTTATTCAGATACAGAATTTGAACAAATGCAACTAGATATTCAATTTTGTATAGAATTGGGTTTTAACGGAATTGTTTCTGGTATTTTAAACTTGGATAACACCATAGATTTTGAACGAACTAGAGAATTAATTGAGCTTTCAAAACCATTATCTTTTACTTTTCACAGAGCTTTTGATTGCGTAACCAATCCAAAAGAAAGTGTAAAGAAACTCATAGATTTAGGAGTAGATAGGGTTTTAACTTCAGGGTTTCAATCAAAAGCAATTGAGGGAATTGAAGTACTAAAAGAATTACAAAAACAAGCAAAAGACAATAGTATCATTTTACCAGGAAGTGGAATTAATCCAAGCAATGTTCAGTTATTTAAAAAAGCAGGATTTAAAGAAATACATACATCTGCTTCTAAACAAATAGCAACATCAAACGTGTTTTTTGATAATACAAAACAAACAGTTTCAAGTGTTGAAACCATTCAAGAAATCTTAAAAATAATTAAAAATGCGTAAAATTATTTTAGGATTATTGACACTTCTTATATTCAGTTGTAATAGATTAAAAATAGATTTACCTAAAAAAATTTCGATAAATTCAAATTGGCAGTTTAAAGGAATTGACACTTTAGATTGGAAAACGGCAACAGTTCCTGGAAATATTTTTACTGATTTATTATCGCATCAAATTATTGAAGATCCTTTTATAAAAACCAATGAAGAAAAAGTGCAATGGGTTTCTAAAAAAGATTGGGAATACAAAACCACATTTACACTTACTGATGAAATTTTAAGTAAAAAAAATATTGAACTCCATTTTGACGGTTTGGATACCTATGCAAAAATTTTCGTGAATGGAAGCCTTCAATTAACTACAGATAATGCCTTTCGATCCTATTCAATTCCTGTAAAAAAACTTCTCAAAAAAGAAAATGAACTCAGAATTATTTTTAAAAATTCGGAAGAAGTTGGAAAGAATAAAGCAAATAAGAATCCCTATCAATTGCCAGAAGGAAATAGAATTTACACTCGAAAAGCGCAATTCCAAACTGGTTGGGATTGGGGACCAAAATTAAATACCTCTGGAATTTGGAAAGATGTTTCTTTAAAGGCTCATAATCAAGTAATAATCGAAAACCTCTTTATCCAAAAAACAAAAATTACTGATAGAGTTGCTAAATTAAACTGTACTTTAAACTTAAAATATAATTATGTTCATGGTTATTCATTTGAAATTTTTATAAATAATGAGTTGGTAAAAATTTACAAAGACCATCCTCACTATTCACCACTTTCTATTCCTTTTGAAATCAAAAAACCAAAACTCTGGTGGACGCATAATTTAGGAGAACCCTATTTGTATAACATCAAAATAATCGTAAAAAAAGAGAACGCTATTTTAGACAGTATTTCTACAAAATATGGAATCAGAGACGTTAAACTTATCAACAAAAAAGATAGTATTGGTGAATCTTTTGGTTTTGAATTGAATGGAAAACCAATTTATATAAAAGGTGCCAATTACATTCCGCAAAATAGTTTTCAGAACAAAGTTAGCAATCAACATTATGAAAAATTATTATCTGATGTAGTTGTAACCAACATGAACATGTTACGTGTTTGGGGAGGTGGTATTTATGAAAACGATATTTTTTATGATTTATGTGATGAAAAAGGTATTTTAGTTTGGCAAGATTTTATGTTTGCTTGCGCAATGTACCCTGGCGATAAAAATTTTTTAGAAAATATAAAAGTTGAAGCTGAACAACAAGTAAAAAGATTAAGAAATCACGCTTCCATAGCTTTGTGGTGTGGCAATAACGAAAATGCTGAAGGTTGGAAACGCTGGGGATGGCAATTCAGTAGAACTGAAAAAGAAAAACAAGAAATCTGGAACGATTATTTGGCTGTTTTCGATTCTATTTTACCAAAAACCGTTGCCGATTTTAGCGAAACAGATTATTGGGAAACTTCTCCTAAATATGGACGTGGAAACCCAAAATACAAAACAGAAGGAGATGCACATGATTGGTGGATTTGGCATGATTCATATCCTTTTGAGCATTTGGAAAATAATGTACCTAGATTTATGAGTGAATTTGGTTTTCAATCTTATCCAAGTTTTGAGGTGATTAATTACATCAATCAAAAAGATAGCATAGATTTAAAAACAGATGCTATAAAAGCACATCAAAAGCATGCTAGAGGTTTTCAGTTAATAGATGAATATATTGGTCGTGATTATAAAATTCCAACTCATGATGAAGATTATGTGTATGTAAGTCAATTATTACAAGCCAAGGGAATTATTATGGGAATTGAGGCACAAAGAAGAGCAAAACCTTACAATATGGGTACTTTATATTGGCAATTAAACGATTGTTGGCCAGCCATATCTTGGTCTTCTATCGATTATTTCGGTAATTGGAAAGCCTTACAATACAAAGCCAAAAAAGCTTTTGAAAATATTTTAATTTCCTCAAAAATTAAAAATAATATAGTCCAGACTTTTATTGTAAATGATACTTTTGAAAAACTAAATGGAACATTACAATTTAAAATTATTAATTTTTATGGAGAAGAATTATGGTCTGACTCTAAAGAAATTGAAGTTTTAGAAAATAGTAGCCAACAATTTCACGAATTTTCTTTAGCTAAAGTAGATAGAAAAAATTCAGTATTAATTACTACATTTAATAATAAAAAATCAATCTTTTATTTTGATAAACCAAAAGAATTAAACTTACCGAAAGGAGAGCTAAAACAAGAAATTACTAAAACTAAAAACGGATTTTCGATTACTTTAAAAAGTGATACTTTACAAAAAGATGTGTTTTTGTATACCTCAACCAAAGGACATTTTTATGATAACTTTTTTGATGTTTTACCTAATGAAACTAAAGTTGTTGAATTTAAAACAACCGCTAAAAAAATAGACACCCTAAAGATTAAAACACTGCTTGTCAAGTAATAATCGACTATTTTTTTTCTTTACTTTTGATTTTCAAAAAGTTAACTATATAAAAACGAGACCTTATTTTAATTTTTACTAACTTTATGGCATAAAAGAGAAGCTAAGCAAAAAAATAAAAAACTAGTTTACTTTAAAGTATTTTTATAAGAAATAGAGATATGATTTAACAACTTTAATCTATAACTCTAATTCTAAAACACTAACTAAAAAGTACCTTTAACTTAGTAAAATACACAGCTTACTCAATACTACTTTTAAACGAAAACAAATCGATGTAGGTTTATAAAGAATTTAAAACTTATAAATATGAAAACAACAAAATCAATTACAAGCAAACATTCTAAATTATTTTTCTTAGTATTATTCTTTTCACTTTTCTTGGTATCTTCTTCTGCAAATGCACAAAAGAAAATAAAAGGTATTGTTAAAGGACAAACAGAAATCAATAAAGAAGCTTTAAATGGTGCCAATATTTATTTAAAAGGCACAACTATTGGCACAAGCACCAATAAAAAAGGTGAATTCACCTTTCCAAAAACATTAAAAGTAGGTGATATTTTGGTGTTTACATATTTAGGTTTTGTAAAAAAATCTATAAAAATTAAGGAAAATACTCGTACTTTAAATGTAACTTTATTAGAGGATAGTAATCAAATGTTAGGGGCTTTAAACAGCAATAAGCGTTACAAATCTAAAAGAAATAAGCCTACTAATTAATGCAAAAAATAAGTTTATTTTTACTTTTACTTTTTTCGTTGGTTGGTTTTACACAACAATCCGATTTTAAAAATATCGATTTTAAACGAGCAGACTACATAGCAAAAAGAGTAAAAGTAAAAAGACTTTACAATTTAAATGAACTTACGTTTAAATTAACCCAGAATTTAGATACAGATGTAGAAAAAATAAGAGCCATTTATGTTTGGATTTGCACCAACATTGCCAATGATTTTGGTTTGTATGCACAAAACGAAAGAAGAAGAAATCGTTACAAAAACGATTCCATAAAACTTCAAAATTGGAACTCTAAATTCAAAACTAAACTTTTTAAAAAACTACTAAAAAGAAAAAAAACTATTTGTACAGGTTATGCTTATTTATTTACAGAAATGTGTAATATAATAAATATAGAAAGTAAGATGGTAAATGGTTTTGGTAGAACAAGCACTGTAGATTTTAGTAAATTAACCATGCCAAATCACACTTGGAATATTGTAAAACTAAATAACAAATGGTACGTGTGCGATCCTACTTGGTCTACAGGAATCTCTTTTCCTGAAGAAGGAAGATTTCAATTCGATTTTAATGATGGTTATTTTTTAACAGAACCTACATTGTTTTTAAAAAATCATTATCCTTTAGAGACACAATTTTCTTTGTTAGGTCATGATACTCCTACTTTTTTAGATTTTACAGAAATGCCTTTGTTTTATGGTGATGCCTATAAATATTTAAAAAAGCATCAATTACCTTTAAAAATGTATCATCAAATAAAAAAAGATTCTATAGTTACATTTCAATATCAACTTAAAAAAAATATAGCTTTAGAAAAATTGAAATTTGTTATCTTTTCTGGTAATAATGAACGTTATATAAAACCGATTAAAAGCACTTTAGAAAATAATACACTTACCTTAAAACATCGTTTTAAAACAAAAGGTTTTTATGATTTTCACCTTTACATAGACGATAAAATTATTGCTACGTATGTTTACGAAGTAAAAAAATAAAAATTCTAAAATAATTAGTACATTTAAACCGATTTAAAAATAGGTTTTTCATGAAATGGAGAAGAAATAGAACAAGCTCTAATGTAGAAGACAGAAGAGGGAAATCTCCAAGAAGAGGCATTGGTGGTAGTTCTGGTGGTGGTTTAGGTAAATTATTAATTCCTTTGATTTTAAAATTAATTACCTCAAAAAAAGGATTGATTATTTTAGGTGTCGTCATTGCTGTAATGTATTTTACTGGCAACAATCCATTAAACCTTCTTACTGGTACTTCTTCCAACAATCAAATACAAAATAATGGCACGTATAAAGGTACTGCAGAAGAAGAAAAATTAGCCGCTTTTAGCGAGCGTGTTTTGGCAAGTACAGAAGATGTTTGGAACAAAATTTTATCTAATTACAGAGAACCTAAATTGGTATTGTTTACTGGCGAAGTTACTTCTGCTTGTGGTGGTGCATCGAGTGCTACTGGCCCTTTTTATTGTCCTGGAGACGAAAAACTATACATAGATTTAAGCTTTTTTAAAGAAATGGAAGTTCGAATGAACGCTCCAGGAGATTTTGCACAGGCTTACGTAATTGCGCACGAAGTTGGCCATCATATACAAACCCTAACAGGAATTAGTAAAAAAGTACAACAAATGCGTGGTAGAATTAGCCAAAAAGAATACAACAGGTATTCTGTTATGTTAGAACTGCAAGCAGATTTTTTAGCGGGAGTTTGGGCACATCACTCTCAAAATATCGATTTAACTTTAGATAACAACGATTTAAAAGAAGCTTTAAATGCGGCTTTTGCCATTGGCGATGACAGATTGCAAAAACAATCTACAGGAAGAGTGGTACCAGATTCTTTTACTCATGGTACTTCTGCCCAAAGAATGCGTTGGTTTAAAAAAGGTTTTGATACTGGAGATGTAAACCAAGGTGATACTTTTAATGCTCCTAATTTATAAGATACTACAAACTTGACAACCTTTACCATAAAAAAAGCCCAAACTAAAGATGTAAAGGCTTTAACAGACGTAAGCAAAAAAGCATTTTATGTACCTCATAAAGATGTAGTTCCTAAAGAAATTATGGATGCTTACTTAAAAAATAACTTTAACGAAGAAAATTTATTGAGAGAAATTTCAAATTCTAACTTTCAATATCATTTAATTTATCAAAAACAATCTTTGGCAGGTTTTTCTAAAATTATTTTCAATCAAAAAAATGAACATATAGCATTAAATAATGTTACCAAAATGGAGCGTTTATATTTATTGGAAGATTTTTATGGATTGGGTTTAGGTATTGAGCTTTTTAAATTTAACCTAGAACTTTGTAAAAAAAACAACCAAAAAGGTATTTGGTTATATGTTTGGATTAAAAACTATAGAGCATTAAGTTTTTATAAAAAAGTAGGTTTTAAAAAAATTGCTACTTACGATTTTCCTATCTCTGAAACAGAAACCAGATTAAACGATATTTTATATCTAGAAATCTAAAATAGTTAAACCTTTTTGGGTATGCGTTAATATAACAAGCATTAATAGACTAATTTTGTTTTAAACTTAAAAACAAAACATGAAAAAGACAGCATTAATTACAGGAGCAAGCAGTGGAATTGGTAAAGAATTTGCAAAAATACATGCAAAAACAGGTGGAGATCTTGTAATTGTTGCAAGAAGTAAAGACAAATTATTAGCTTTAAAAGC
>NZ_CBFHJT010000035.1:11678-13079 GCF_965656025.1 Polaribacter sp. | reverse complement strand
CAATGCAGAAAAAGTTGCAAAAGATGGTTATAATGGAATGTTAAATGGAACTTTAGATGTTATTTCTGGAGTAACACTATCTCAAAAAATACTTTTAAAAGCCATACCATTTACACCAAAAAGTGTATTATTAAAACAGGTAAAAAAAATGCAAGATCCAAAAGAAAGTTAGAGTAAAAAACGTATTTGCAAAACAAAACAATTAAAACTATTATAAATATAGTATCATTTTAAACATCAAAAAAAAGCCTCCAAACTTTAATAATTAGGAGGCTTTTTAATTAGTCTAATTTTTTAGCATTGTCTACCTTTTGTTTGGTCAGTGCTATTTCTATCACTTGTTTCATATCTGTAACATAATGAAAAGTTAAGCCTTTTAAATAGCTTTCCTTTATTTCTAAAATATCTTTTCTATTATCATCACACAAAATTATTTCTTTAATATTGGCTCTTTTAGCGGCTAATATTTTTTCTTTAATTCCACCAACAGGCAACACTTTTCCACGCAATGTAATTTCGCCAGTCATGGCTAATTTACTTTTTACTTTGCGCTGTGTATAAGTAGATACTAAAGAAGTTAACATAGTTATACCTGCACTTGGGCCATCTTTTGGTGTAGCACCTTCTGGCACATGAATATGCACATTGTATTTTTCTATAATTTCTGGTTTTATACCAAATTCTTCTGCATTTGATTTTATGTACTGCAAAGCTATGGTTGCAGATTCTTTCATCACATTACCTAAATTACCTGTTATAGAAAGGTTTCCTTTGCCTTTAGATAATATAGATTCTATAAATAAAATATCTCCACCAACTCTTGTCCAAGCTAAACCTGTAACCACCCCAGCAACACCATTATTTTCGTATTTACCTTTATTTCTAGGTGTTCCTAATATGCTTTCTACATCTTCTTTAGTTAGATTGATGTTATATTCTTCTTCCATAGCAATAGATTTTGCTGCAAAACGCACCACTTTTGCTACTTGTTTTTCTAAGCCTCTAACACCAGATTCTCTTGTATATCCTTCTACAATAGTTTCTATTTGTTTTTTACCTAATTTTAAATGTTTCGTGTTTAAACCATGTTCTTTTAATTGTTTAGGCAATAAATGTCTTTTGGCAATTTCTACTTTTTCTTCTATGGTATAACCAGTAACATTTATAATTTCCATTCGATCGCGCAGAGCCCAAGGAATTTGCCCTAAATTATTTGCTGTGGCAATAAAAAGTACTTTTGATAAATCGTAACCAACTTCTAAATAATTGTCATAAAAAGCAGTATTTTGCTCTGGATCTAGTACCTCTAACATTGCAGAAGAAGGATCTCCTTGATGACTTTGACCCAATTTATCGATTTCATCCAACACAAAAACAGGATTCGAACTTTCTGCCTTTTTT
>NZ_CBFHJT010000035.1:0-11580 GCF_965656025.1 Polaribacter sp. | reverse complement strand
AGGATCTCCTTGATGACTTTGACCCAATTTATCGATTTCATCCAACACAAAAACAGGATTCGAACTTTCTGCCTTTTTTAAATTCTGAATTAAACGCCCAGGCATTGCACCAATATACGTTTTTCTATGTCCTCTTATTTCTGCTTCATCTCTTAAACCACCTAAAGACATGCGCACATATTTACGACCTAAAGCTTCTGCAACAGATTTACCTAAAGATGTTTTACCAACTCCCGGAGGTCCATATAAACAGATGATTGGAGATTTCATATCATTTCTCAGTTTTAAAACTGCTAAATGCTCTATAATACGTTCCTTTACTTTTTCTAAACCAAAATGATCTCTATCTAAAATTTTAGTGGCTCTTTTTAAATCAAAAATATCCTCAGTATATTCTCCCCAAGGCAATTCTAGTAACAATTCTAAATAACTTCTTTGTACGCCATATTCTGCCATTTGCGGATTCATGCGTTTTAAACGATTTAACTCTTTTGTAAAAGTTTCGTTTACTTCTTTTGTCCACTTTTTAGTTTTGGCTTTTTTACGCATTTCCTCTAACTCTTGGTCATTAGAAACACCACCTAACTCTTCTTGTATGGTTTTTAATTGTTGATTTAAGTAATACTCACGTTGTTGTTGGTCTAAATCTTCTCTAGTTTTAGATTGTATATCGTTACGTAATTTTAATTTTTGAAGCTCTTTATTTAAATTCTTTAAAGCTAATAATGCACGTTCTTTTAAATTATCTTTTTCTAAAATAACTTGTTTTTGTGTTACACTTAAATCCATATTAGAGGATATAAAGTTCACTAAAAAAGAATTCGATTTAATGTTTTTAATTGCGAAAGAGGCCTCTGTAGGCAGCATTGGGTTTTCTTTAATTACCTCTAAAGCTTGCTCTTTTATCGATTCTATAATTGCTTCAAACTCTTTTTCGTCCTCTATAAGTCTATCTTCAAAAGACTCTTTTACAGTAGCTTTTAGATACGGTTTTTCTTGAACTACAGTATCAATTTCAAAACGTTTTTTACCCTGTATAATAACAGTTGTGTTACCGTCTGGCATTTTTAAAACACGAAGTATTTGAGCGACAACTCCTGTTTTATGAATATCATTTAAACTAGGTTCTTCTACTTCTTCGTTTTTTTGAGCTACTACCCCAATAACTTTATCGCCTTTGTTAGCATCTTTAATAAGCTGTATAGATTTGTCTCTACCCGCTGTAATTGGTATTACTACACCAGGAAATAAAACTGTATTTCTTAAGGGTAAAATTGGTAAAGTTGCAGGTACACTTTCATTGTTTATAATTTCTTCATCTTCTGGGGTCATTAAAGGTATTAACTCAGAATCTTCATTCAGCATACTATTTAACGACAAATTGTCTATACGTATTCTTTTTGGTTTACTCATCTTCTTTATATCTGTCATACTGACATTGATTTTCTCTTTCAAAAAAAACAACATCAATTTCATTAAAATTAAAATATTGATTTTCAATACATTAAAAATCAAAACCATTACTATCTTACCTTATTAAAACAATTGTTATGCCAAAGGATTTTATAATAACATCCTAAATATTATTTTTGCGCTTATGGAGACAAAAAAGCAAACCACAAAAAAATTACAACGTTCTGTTGCCAAAGCTATAGATCAATTTGGTATGATAGAAAATGGAGATAAAATTATGGTTTGTCTTTCTGGCGGAAAAGATAGCTACACCTTATTAGATATGATGTTGTATTTTAAAAAAGTAGCTCCAATTTATTTTGATGTTATTGCTGTTAATTTAGACCAAAAACAACCAGGTTTTCCTGAAGATGTGCTGCCAAAATATCTAAGCAATTTAGAAGTTGATTTTAAAATTATAGAAAAAAACACCTACAAAGTAGTAATGGATAAAACGCCTGAAGGTAAAACTACTTGTAGCTTATGTTCTAGATTAAGAAGAGGAACTTTGTACGAGGCTGCTAGAAATTTAGGTTGCAATAAGTTAGCTTTAGGTCATCATAGAAATGATATTATCGAAACTTTTTTGCTCAACTTTTTCTTTGCTGGCAAACTAGAAACTATGCCGCCAAAATTTGTAAACGACCAAGGTGATTTGGTGGTTTTAAGACCTTTGGCTTTGTGCAAAGAAAGTGATATAGAAACCTATGCAACAGCAATGGGTTTTCCAATAATTCCTTGTAATTTATGTGGTTCTCAAGAAAATTTACAACGTAAAAAGGTAAAAGAAATGATTGCCAATTGGGAGCAGGATTTCCCGAATAGAAGTGCTGTAATGTTGAATGCCTTACAAAACGTATACCCATCTCATTTATTAGATAATAACTTATACGATTTTACAAACTTAGAAAGTAAAATTTTAGAAAATTCAACCAATTAAATTGCATTTTCAGATAAAATGCTACTTAAGGTGTTTCCCTAAAAAAGTTTACTTTTATTTTTAGAAAAGTGTCACAATTAAAAAAACACTTTGTCTCTAGTATAGAAACGTTTTATTGGAAACAAATCAACCACATATAACCAACCTTATAGAACGCTGCAAAAAAGAAGATAAAAATGCGCAGTTAGAATTGTACAAATGCTATTACGTGGCTATGTACAATGCAGCTCATCGTATTTTAAAAGATAATTTTGAAGCAGAAGATATTATGCAAGAGGCTTTTTTAGCCGCTTTTACTAAAATATATATGTACAAAGGTGAAGTAACTTTTGGGGCTTGGTTAAAGAGAATTGTTATCAATAAAAGTTTAACGCAGTTAAAGAAAAACAACAGGTATTCTGAGGTTAAAATGGAAGTAATTCCGACTGAAGATGAAGTAGATGAAACCATCGATTACCAAGGTTTAAAAGCAAGTAAAGTATATGATTGCCTGCAAAGTTTAAAAGAAAACTACAGAATGGTTTTAAACTTACATTTAATAGAAGGCTATGATTATGAAGAGATTGCACAAATTTTAAACTATACTAACGAAAATGTAAGAACAACAGTTTCTAGAGCAAAAAAGAAATTAAAGCAAGTAATACTTGCCAATAACACAATACAAACATCTATTTATGGAAGATAAATTACATCAATTTTTTTCTGAAAATAATTTCGATTTAGAAAAACCTCATTCAGGACATTTAAAACGTTTTGAACAAAAGTTAAACGCACCTAAAAAACAGCAAAAAACTTCTTGGAAATGGTTAAGTGTAGCAGCTTCTGTTGTTTTAGTATTGGTTTTTTGGTTAGGCAATAATCATCAAAAGGGACAAATAGATTTGGCAGATGTTTCTCCTAAAATGGAAGAAGTGCAAGACTATTTTGTGTCCACCATTCATCAAGAATTAAAAACCTTAGAAAAAAATAGAAATTTAGAAACAGAAACGATTATAGAAAATGCTTTAGACGAACTAGAAGAGTTAGAAGAAAGCTACAAAGTTTTTGTTGCTGAACTTACTAAAAATGGCAAGCAAAGAAGAATTATTAGCGCTATGATTAAAAATTATCAAAGACGTTTAGACATTTTAGAAAGAACCTTAAAACAAATAGACCAAATTAGAAACCCAAAATTTTTAGAAGATGAAATTTATATATAAAATTACCATACTTACCTTCTTTATTCCCTTACTTACTTTTGGGAATACAGATAAAAAGAAACACGAAAAAACCAAAACTATTAAAAAAGAATTTAGCGTAAACGCAGATGCAAAAGTAGCTATTAATAATAGATATGGAGATTTAAACATTACTACTTGGAACAAAAATCGGGTAGAAATTGAAGTGCAAATAACTGTAAAAGGTGATGATTTAGATGATGTAGAAAACAAACTAGAAGCCATACAAATTAATTTTAACGCAAATAGTAATTTAGTTGAAGCTGAAACAATTATAGAAAAAAGACGAAGCAATTGGTCTTGGTGGGGCAATAACAAAAACATTAGTTATAAAATAAATTACATTGTTAAAATGCCAAAGTCTAATGATGTAAATTTAAATAACGATTATGGTAGTATTTATTTGGGTGATTTAGATGGTGATGCATCAATTAACTGCGATTATGGTAAAATTGCTGTAGGCGAACTATCATCAAACGATAATAACATCAATTTAGATTACTGCTCTTCATCTTCTATAAAAAGAATAAAAGAAGGCTCTATAAATATTGATTATTCTAAACTAACCATAGATAATTCAGAAAGAATTAAATTAAATGCAGATTATTCTACCGTAAAATTTGACAAAGCAGGTGTAATCGATTTTAACCAAGATTATGGTGCTATTTCTGTAAATGATGTTGCACATATTGATGGAAACTCAGATTACGTAACCATGCGTTTTGGTACGGTTAGAGAAAGTTTAACTGTAGATACAGAATATGGCTCTTTAATCATTAAAAATTTAAAAAGCACTTTTGATAAAATCGATATTGATGCACAATATACAGGTGTTAGAATTGGCGTAGAAAGAGGTATCAACTTTAATTTTGAAATTGATTTACAGTACAGCAGTTTTAAGAGAGATAATGACAATATAGAGTTCTACAAAAGTATTTCTAAATCTACTAAAAAGTATTACGAAGGTAAATATGGAAAAGAAAATTCGAATGCAAGCCTAAGGATAAACTCACAATATGGTAGTGTTAGAATTGAAGAAAACTAATTTTAGAAACAATCAAAAAAAAAACAAAAATGATGACAAAAAAAATACTTTTAGCCAGTTTATTTATTGCTTTTTCTTTCTCTTTAAACGCACAAGGTTGGTGGGGAAATAACAAAAAAATAAAGGGAAATGGAAACGTAATTACAGAAAAAAGAACAACTTCTGATTATGATGCCATTGCCGTTGGCGGCTCTTTTGATGTAGTTTTGGTAAAAGGAAAAGAAGGGAATATTACTTTGAAAGGAGAGGAAAACATTATCCCTTTAATAGAAACAGAAATTAGTGGTGGTACTTTAAAAATAAACTACAAAAAAAACACCAATGTTAGAACTACAAAAAGAATGGTAGTTACGGTAACTGTAAGAGAAATAGAAAGTATTGCTTTGGGTGGTTCTGGTAATATAACAAGTAAAACAGCTCTTAAATCAGACGATTTTAGTGTTAGTTTAGGTGGTTCTGGTAATATTGAATTAGATATAGATACTGACGAAACCAATGTAAATATTGGTGGTTCTGGAAACATCGATTTAAAAGGAACAACCAACAATTTAAAATGTGCTATTGCTGGTTCGGGTAGCATTAGAGCTTATGATTTATCTACAAGTGAAATAAATGCAACCATTGCTGGCTCTGGTAGTGTGAAAGCAACCGTAAAAAATAAAATTAAAGCAAATTTAATTGGTTCTGGTAGTCTATATTACAAAGGAAACCCTAAACATGTAGACAGCAAGTCTATTGGTTCTGGTAGTATTGTAGAAAGGAATTAATTTCATTTAAACCACACAAAAAAAGCTGTAAAATCAGATGATTTTACAGCTTTTTTTAGTTTTAGAAAAACAGACTAAAAATTTCTATATTGTTTTGTTTCTTCAAAAACATGATCTAGTATTTTTTTATCAACATCACTAAAAAGTAAACTTCTACGTTTTAAAACAGCTGTGGCAACTTCGTATACTTTATTCATTTGAAAAACGGTAAAACCAGCAGAACCACCCCAACTATAAGAAGGGATAAAATTTCTTGGAAAACCACCACCAAAAATATTGGCACTTACACCTACAACTGTTCCTGTATTAAACATGGTATTGATACCACATTTAGAATGATCGCCCATCATTAAACCACAAAATTGTAAACCTGTTTTTGCAAAACGATTGGTTTCGTAACTCCATAATTTTACTTCAGCATAATTATTTTTTAAATTAGAGTTATTCGTATCCGCACCTAAATTGCACCATTCTCCAAGAACGGAATTACCCAAGTAACCGTCATGACCTTTACTAGAATAGCCAAAAATAACAGAATTACTTACCTCACCTCCTATTTTAGAAAATGGACCAATCGTAGTGTCTTTGTATATTTTTGCGCCCATTTTAACTACAGCATTATTACACATCGCAAAAGGACCTCTAATGGCTGCTCCATCCATAATTAAAGCATCTTTACCAATGTAAATAGGGCCTTCTGATGCGTTTAATGTAGAAAAAACAATTTCTGCTCCTGGTTCTATAAAAATATTTTCTTTGTTTAAAACTGCAATTCCTTTTGGTATGGGTTCAGATTTTCTGTCTTCTGTAAGTAAGTTAAAATCTTCTTGGATAGCTTTTCCGTTAAATGTAAAAATATCCCAAGTATTTTTAATTTGAATAATTTCTTCTTCAAACTCTATTTGTGTATAGGTATCAAAATCTACTTCTTCTTGAGAATCTGTGGTGTAAAATGCAATAACATCTTCTCCTTTAAAAATAGCTTCCTTTTCAGATAAGTTTTTTACTTTTTCTACCAAAGATTTTGTTGGACAAAAAGAAGCGTTTATCAGGATGTTTTTATCCAACTCTACCATTGGATATTTTTCTTCTAAATAAGCCTCAGTAATAGTTGTGGTAGTCAATCCCAAATATTTCTCCCACTTTTCTCTTATGGTTAAAATACCAATTCTAATATCTGCAACTGGTCTTGTGTACGTAAATGGTAATAAAGCTTGCCTAACATCACTATCAAATAAAATATAATTCATTTTTTTTTCTTTTTAGAAGAGATACAAACTTACTTAAAAAACATAAAAAAACCGATTGTTTTCAATACAATCGGTTTTAAAATCAAGAATTAAAAGATTATTAATTTTTAATAAATTTCTGACTTCCTATTTTATTACCTGCTATGACCTTTAAGATATAAACACCTTTACTCAGATTATTTACATCAATTTTAGTATCTGTATTGCTTATATTTTTAGAAAGTGCTAATCTACCCAAGTAATCGTATAATGCAACAGAGGCTTTTTCTACGCTAGAAGGTAGTTGAATGTTTATATTTTCTGTTGCTGGGTTTGGAAACAAATCAAAATCTAGGCGTTTTGCTTCTGAAATACTTAAAGATGAAAAAGTTGTAGATGCTGTTACTGTTTGGTCTGCACCGTCAAAAGCATTTCCATTTCCATTAGCCGCATTTACAGCTGTATAAAAAGTTACTCTACCTAAATCTGTTGTAGGAGATTTCCATGTAAAAGACCAATCTCCACTTGAAGATGGTGAAGAATGGGTAATTCTATCTCCACTAACTTTAGAACCATTTCCCGATGAAAATGAACCGATTTTAGTATCAGAAGCATTTTCTGCAACTAACTGAAAACCATGGGTAGATGAACTAGATGTTGTATTTACTGTAATTGTATAATCTGTATTAAGCTCATAACCTGTTACAGGTATGTTTGTAGAAATATCTACTGAAGCATTAAAATCACCTCCATTATGACAAGATGCACAGGTGTTTCCTCCGTCTCCAGGCGACCCAGATCTTCCATCTGATCTACCTCCAGAACTTGACATCAATAAAAATGCTGATACTGGAATTGCTAATAATAAGAATTTAAAAATGTAGTTTTTTTTCATGGTTTTAAGTTTAATTTATGTTGATATTTATTGATTGTCTTTCCTTTTTTTGTGTTATTTAACTTTATCAAATAATTGATATTACTCCTTTCAAAAAAACAATAAATACCTATTTTATAAAATAAAAATGAGCTCAAAGGGAAAAAAAAGGCTTAAAAGGGAAAAATAAATGCTGAAAAAATTTGCTTTAGCTATTATTAAGATTTGTATTTTTGAAAAATGAAAAAAATTATTGGTGTTTTAGTTAGTACCGCAATTATATTAACGGTATTGTACTATTTGTTTATTTATTTTATCACTTATAGCACAGGAGTGCGTTCTGGTGAACTAATTAAAATAAGTAGAAAAGGGGTTTTGGTTAAAACTTGGGAAGGTGAAATTAGCCAAGGTATTTCTGGCGCTCAAATATTTACTTTTTCTGTGGAAGACAAAAACAAACAGGTTATAAATGACTTGCAAAAATATCAAGGAAAATATGTAAAACTGAATTACAAAGAACGTTATGCTACTTTCTTTTGGTTGGGAGACACCAAGTATTTTGTCACAAAAGTAACCCAAGAAGACTCGCCACATTTTAGAAGCAAAAACCATACAGATGACTAAAAAATTTAAAAGCATTAAAGAATCACAGCTAACAATTACAGAGTTAATGTTGCCCTCTAATTCTAATTTTAGTGGAAAAATTCATGGTGGTTATATTTTAAATTTAATGGACCAAATAGCATTTGCTTGTGCCTCTAAACATTCTGCTAATTATTGTGTAACGGCTTCTGTAAATAAAGTAGATTTTTTAAATCCTATAGAGGTTGGCGAATTGGTTACTTTAAAAGCTTCTGTAAATTATACAGGTAGAACCTCTATGGTAGTAGGTTTAAGAGTAGAGTCTGAAAATATAAGAACAGGCGAAACCAAACACTGTAACTCTTCTTATTTTACCATGGTTGCAAAAGATAGCAATGGTATAAGTACGCCTGTACCTGGCCTTATTTTAACTAACAAACAAGAAATTAGACGTTTTACAAGATCTATAGTTAGGCAAAGTGAGGGTAAAAACAGAACGTCTAGATTTAGCAGTAACGTTTTTAAAACAGATGACTATATTAAGTTGTTAAAAGAAAGCAATTCTAAAATAGAATTGAAAAATTAATATTCTAACCCTTCATTTTTTTAAATTAGGGTTTAAATTTTAGTATTTTTTTTACTTTTGACAAAATCGATGATATGAAAAAAAACTTGTTAAACTTCGTTTTTTTAATTTTCTCTTTCTGCTTATACTCTCAAAGTATAGGAGATATTTTTGTGAATATAGATAATCTTGACAAAAAAGGGTACATCAAATCTCAAAAAAAACTCTTAACACAAATAGCAGAAACTAAATCTATTAGAAGGGAAATATATTCTGAAAGAATGGCTAAAAATGCTTTAAACGCAAAATATTTGCTTACAAAAGCTTACGATAAAACAGTTGCTTATAAAAATAAAGTAATAAGCAAAAGTTATTATAATAAAGTATCTTCTAAAGTTTCTTATTTAAAAAAATACATAGATGCTTCTATTGAAAACTGTAATACAATAAAATACTACAGCAATAAAATTGCTGCTAATTACAAATCGAAAAATAATAGCGATTATTTTTATAAAATTCAAAATGCTCATAACAATCTAGTGAAAAACAGAAAAAAAGCAAGAGATAAGCTTTTTGAAATTTCTTCTTTAGAATCAGCTGAAAGTTATTATGAATCTGAAAAAAAGAGAAAGCTTCAGGTAAAAAAAATTCTAGAAAACAACAAAATACTTGAAAATAAACTTAGTCCTGAGGAAAAAGTCAGTGATGCTAAAGAATATATCAATTCAAACTCTACTTTAACAGAAGTTGATAAACTTTTAAAGGTTGCTTATCCTCATCAGCATAAATCATTAACCTATAAAAATGATTCTTTAATACAGGTAAGTAAATTTGGAAGAAGAACAATAAGACCCAGAGATATAGATATTAGTAGTTTTAAAGTAATTAAAGAAACAAATAATTATAAAGTTATTATTAAATGTAAAGGTAATGTTAAGTGTATGAATGCTGAATGGGGTAAGTACGATAGTTTTAGTATGGACATAACAACTAAAACATATGCAGAAGAATTTATTCCAAAATTTAAAAAACTTCTCTATTCTTTAGGTTATAACTAATATTCTAAACCTATTAAATACCTAACTTTATCTAAAGTTTTTATCAATTTTTCAGAAAATTCAAAAGTCATCACATCACTTTCTTTTTTTTCATCTCTAATTAATTGATTAAAGTGTTCTGTTTCGAAATTATAACCAATAGTTTTGTAGCCAAAATCTATGGTTTCTTCTTTATTATCTATAATTATAGTAACTGTAGAAGGTTGATGAAACATCGTATTAACTCTTACAATAGCATCGTTAAAAGTAAAAATAGCTTCTGTAGGTGTTTCTTTAATTAATGTACTTTTTAAGTAGGCTTTTGCATTGCCATAATCAAAAAACATATTACATTCTGAGTCTGCTCCATTCTCAAAAAAAGTAGCATTTGCAACTATATCTAAAGGATTACCTAAAGTTGATAAGGCTACAAAAATGGGATAAATACCGATATCTAATAAAGAACCTCCTCCTACTTCTTTTTTAAACAACCTACTTTTTGTATCATAAGGTCTAGAGAAACCAAAATCTGCCTTTAGTTCTTTTAAATCACCATATTTTTTTGTTTTAAAAATATTTAAAACATATTGATAGTGAGGTAAAAAGTAGGTCCATAAAGCTTCCATTAACAACACATTATTTTCTTTGGCTACTGCAATCATTTCTTGTACTTCTTGCAAATTCATTGCAAAAGGTTTTTCACATAAAACCGCTTTTTTGTTTTGCAAACAAAGTATAGAATGCGCTTTATGAAAACTATGTGGAGTTGCAATATATACAGCATCAACGCCTGAATCTTTTGCTAATTTCTCATAAGAATCATATGCTTTTTTTGAATGATATTTTTTTGCAAATTCATCTGCCTTTTCTTGACTTCTAGAAGCCACAGCGACTAATTCTGCATTTTCTATGGTTGCTAAATCTGTTGCAAATTTATTGGCTATGCTTCCAAGACCAATTATACCCCATTTAATAGTTTTCTCCTTCATCATTTAATTTTTTCTAATATTTTCTAAATCTTCTAGATTATTTTTAGTTGGAATAACTGTTTGCAAAATCATCGCAATTGCCATTACCAAAGCACACCCTAATAAATTTAACCATAAATAAGGCAACCAATCTAAAAAATAGACCGCTACAATAATGGTTTGAGTTATTAAAGCTGCTATAAAAACAGCATTTCCTCTTACAAATTTTATAAAAAATGCCAATAGAAAAATACCTAAAACATTTCCATAAAAAATAGATCCAATAATATTTACTAATTGTATTAAATTATCGAATAAATTGGCAATACAAGCTACAGAAATAGCTATAATACCCCAAGCTAACGTAAACCATTTAGAGGCTTTTACAAAGTGTTCTTCTGTCTTATCTTCTTTTACATTTCTCTTGTACAAATCCATAGCAGTAGTACTTGCTAAAGCATTTAATTCAGATGCTGTAGAAGACATGGCTGCAGATAAAATTACTGCCAACAAAAGGCCAATTAAACCTCTTGGTAAATTGTTTAGAATAAAATGAATAAATACATAATCTTTATCATTAGACTCAATTTTTTTTAAAAGATTTGCTGCATCTATTTTGTCTATAATTTCTTTAGCTTCTTTTTTTACTTGCAAATCTGCAGCATTTAATTGCTGTACCATTTGTTTTTCATTCGCTTGAAAACCGTTGGCAAATATTGCTTTCTTTGTTTTTTCTATTTCTCTATGCCTACTTTCTAACTTACTATATTCTCTGGAGTATTTAGATTTTTTAATCTCATCATTTGCATCTGGATTAAAATTTAAAGGTGCAGGATTAAATTGATAAAAAACAAAAACCATCACACCAATCAATAAAATAAAAAACTGCATAGGTACTTTTAAT
>NZ_CBFHJT010000034.1:20005-29853 GCF_965656025.1 Polaribacter sp. | reverse complement strand
CAGAAAAATTACAAGAAAACAAAGGTGAGTTAGAAAAATTAAACGAAAAGTTTACCAAGGAATTTGAGAATTTAGCCAATAAAATTTTAGACGAAAAATCATCAAAATTTACAGAACAAAACAAAGAAAATATAAAAAATATCTTAAGCCCTTTACAAGAAAAAATTAAAGGTTTTGAAGATAAAGTAGAAAAAACACACAAAGAAAGTATCGATTATCATGCTGCTTTACGCCAACAAATATTGGGTTTAAAAGAACTAAATCAACAAATGAGTAAAGAAACCATCAACCTAACAAAAGCATTAAAAGGCGATAATAAAATGCAAGGTAATTGGGGTGAATTGGTTTTAGAACGTGTATTAGAAAAGTCTGGTTTAGAGAAAGATAGAGAGTATTTTGTACAGCAAAGCTTTACCAATGATGATGGGAAACGAGTGTTGCCAGATGTGGTTATTCATTTACCAGATAACAAAAAAATGATTGTAGATTCTAAGGTTTCTTTAGTGGCTTATGAACAATATATAAATGCAGAAGATGATGTTTTAAAAGAGCGTTTTTTAAAGGAACATATCAATTCTTTAAAAAGACATGTAGAACAATTGAGCGATAAAAAGTATGAAGATTTATACAAAATAGAATCGCCAGATTTTGTGTTGTTGTTTATCCCAATAGAACCCGCTTTTGCTGTGGCATTAAATTCAGATACTAATCTATATAACAAAGCTTTCGAAAAAAACATTGTAATTGTTACACCTTCTACCCTATTAGCAACATTGCGTACTATAGATACTATGTGGAATAATGAAAAACAACAAAGAAACGCTTTAGAAATTGCAAGACAAGCTGGTGCTTTGTACGATAAATTTCAAGGTTTGTTAAACGATTTAATTACTATTGGAAAACGAATTGATGACAGTAAAAAAGAGTACTCTAGTGCCATGAATAAGTTAGTAGATGGTAGAGGAAATATTATTACAAGTATCGAAAAATTGAAAAAAATGGGCGCCAAAGCAAAAAAAGCACTCCCAGAAAAAATTATAGAACGTGCAAATAATAACGATTAATTTGCTTTTGAGTTCTTATTTAAATTGATATTGCTACTTACAGCAAGTGTTTATTTATAATTTTACTTAGAACTAAAAAAGTAAAATTATGTCAAATAAAGAGAGAGCTAGCGCAGAAAATGTTACCAAAGGAAATTCAGGAGATAAACATGAAGAAGGTTTACATCCTTTAAAAGGAACTGTAAAAGAAGGTTATAAAGATACAGACAGTTCTAAAAATCGCTTAACAGGTTCAGATAAAGATGAAATAGAAAAACAAATACAATCTAGTACAAAAAATTCGAATAATAAAGTAGCTGATAAAATACAGAACTCGAACAAATAGTTTTCTTTTGAGTTACAATTTCTATGGATGTAGATAAGTTTCAAACATCAATCCTTTTAAATTTGTAGTATTATTAACCAGTATTGTACATACAATACATAAAAAAAACTACAATGAATACAGATACAAGTCAAGGAAAATGGAAACAAATAAAAGGTGAGTTTAAAGAAGAATATGGTAAAATTACCGATAACGAATCTGCAGAAGCAGAAGGATCTGTAGATAAATTAGTGGGTAAAATCCAAGAAAAATATGGAGAAACTCGCGATAAAATTAAAGAAGAAATAAGCAACTGGTAAGACTTATTTTTTAAATAAATAACTAAAAGTATTAAAGAAAACTAGTTACTTTTCTGTCTCTTTTGATAAAATGTATCTTATTTTTCTTTAGTACTTTTTTTCTATACCCAAACAAATGAAAAATGTCTGTTGCCAAAAATTTTACTGTTTTGGGATTCACTATTATTGTGTGTGGTTTTTTTTTATCTGTTGATATACCTGGTAATAGTCTTAAAAAATTATGAAAAGATAGTTTTCTTAAAATTCTTGAGAGATACAACCAAAAACTAGATATTTTTGTAATTATAAAAAAGCCATCATCTCCTTTTTGTTGATATAGAGGCATAAAAATTTTACCCGCAGATTTTGCAAATACTTCATTTCCGTTAGAAAACGCTAATAATTCATTATTTTCTATTTGCTGAAAATTCTTATAACCAGACACCATTTTAAAATCTTCAAACGGTTTAATGGAGTACTTATAATTAATTTCATAAAACTCTTGTCTTTCTTTAAACACAGATAACGATTTTTTATAAAAAGAATATTTTCCTACATACTTTTTAGAAATACATTTAGCGGAAACTAAGGCTAACCAAAGAAAAGAAATAGCATTATCTACAGAAACTTTTTTATTATGTTGGCCCGCTTCAAAACCTAGTGCTACATGTCCAAATTCGTTGATATAAGTTAATAATGGGCCGTCTAAAAATTCTTCTATCCCTAAAATGGTAGGTATATTAAAGTTAGAAGAGTATGATCTATTATTTAAAGAATCGCTAATGGTGATAAAGGGTTGTGTATCTGCAGAGGTAGTATGCAAATCTAAAAAATAAAAAGGGCCAACTTCTGTTTCTAATATGTTTTTGATGATGTCATAAATTTCTTTTTGCTCTTTAGATTCTCCTTTTAAATCTTCTTCTAAATACGTATTTAAGAGTTGTTCTTTGGTCCAAATTCTATTTAAATCTACATTTTTAAAACGAATATTATTAGAAATGGCATTCATATTACCAGCAATACCGTAAAAGTTACCTTTTAATTGTAAAGCATCTTCTTTTATCGTTTTAAAAACTTTTAACAACGCATTTACTCCTGCCCTTTCATTTCCATGAATACCTGCAATAGCAATTACTGTGGGCGATTGTTTAATGCCTTTAATTTGTCCTAGAATTCTTTGAACAGTAATTTTTTCTTCAAAAGATATAATATCTATGGTATTTCTCATTAACTATTTTTAATTTTTTCAATACGTTCTAAATCACTTTTTGTAAAAATTCCAACTAGCTTATTGTTGCTTAAAACGATTACTGCTGTATTTTCTGTATCTTGTATCAGTTTTTTTACTTTTTGATAGGATGTTTCTGGTGCTACTGTATCATAATTTTTAGTCATAATATTTTTAGCTACCTTATTTTTAATGTTTTTAGAAGTAAAATCTAAATTATCTAATTGCTTTTTTTCGATAACGCCAACTACCCTATTAAATTTATCTACAACAGGTATATGGTTGATGTTTTTCCAGAGCATTATATTATGTGCAAGTTGTAACAAATCGTTTTCGTGTACTACAAACAAAGCCGTAGACATTATTTTATATACCTTATCATATTTTTTAGAGATATCATTTTTATGCATATTAATTGGTTGCCATTCTGCAATGGGAATGTTTAAGCGTTGGTTTTTATACATATGTTCTGTTAATATCACGTTCGTCTCGTAAATAGAAACTTCTTTTTTAAGTTGTCTTTTGTTTCTAATTATCCATTTACTACCAGTAGTACTTTTATCAATTCTTTTTTGAATAATTTCTAAGTAATAATCAATTTCATCCTCATCTATATTAGATTTTAAGAGCCCTTCTTTTGCCATCGGAATTAAAATATTTTCTAATAGTTTTTTTGCAGAAATTCCTTTACCAAACCAAGAAAA
Source organism: Polaribacter sp. (assembly GCF_965656025.1). Lineage (GTDB taxonomy): Bacteria > Bacteroidota > Bacteroidia > Flavobacteriales > Flavobacteriaceae > Polaribacter. Next base: position 26,254 of record NZ_CBFHJT010000034.1, on the reverse strand, counting down.
ATAGGTATTGATACCAGTTCTTGCAGCATTTATAAAGTTACCTTTTGCATCATAAAAAGGCATTTTTCGCCAAATTTTTTCGTATTGTTTAGGCATCCCTTGCATAACACCTACCCATAATAGTGTGTTGGCAATTTCGTCCTTAATACTAGGGCCAGATGGAATATATCTATTTTCTATACGCAAATGCGCGATGTTTTTATGAACGCCATAACACAATCTATTCCACTTGTACAAAGTACCATTATGTAAGTTTAGCGCCTTTAATTTTGGCATAATTCTCTCTTTTACAGTTTGTAAAGAATCTTCATCAAACTCAGAGGAAACAATGGGTGGATATCTGGCAATATCATCTGTAAATAATTCTAAAATAGAGTTTTTAACCCAATCTGTTCCAAAAGATACTCGTGGTTTTTGTTCTCTAGAAAAATGAGAAACATTCCGTAAATCTATGCTTTGTTGAAATAGTGCTATTCTGGTTTCGCTCCATAGTTCCTTACCCAATAATAAAGGGGAATTGGTCATTATTGATAACAGTGGACCTGCAATTGCCTGAGACCAATTGTATTTATCTATAGCTTCTTCTGGACTAATTTGTAGGTGAACTTGAAAACTTGTATTACAAGCCTCAAATAATATAGATTTGTGTTTTAAAATAAGTTCGTTTACACCTTGTATGTGTAATTTAAAATCATTTCCTCTAATTTTTTTAATAACATTATTTAAAGTTTTATAGCGTTTAAAAGGTGTTACGTTTTTAAAAATTAAATCTTTTTGTCTAATTGTGGGTAAAATACCGGCTAAAATTAATTTGTTGTTTTCCGTAGCTTCTGCTACTTTATAGCCTTTATCTAACAGCTTTGTTAATTGCTTTTCTATTTTAGAAAAACAATTATCTTTTAACTCAAAAGGATCTAAATTAATTTCTAAATTAAAAAGTGCTAACTCTGTTGTATAATGATCATCTTTTATTTTTTCTAGAATTTTTAAAGCATTTACAGACGGTCTATAATCTTTATCTACAATACAAATTTCTTGTTCAGCCCCTACTCTTGTAATTCCTGCTTCAAATAAATTGTTTTGTAACATTAACTCAAAAGCTTCAATATCATTTAGTAAATGACGTACAAATTTTTTTCTGTCTTTTTGAGTTTTTATTGCTGTAACCGATTGTGATCCCATAATAAATAACTTGTATTACAACGAAGTACGGAAAAATATTGGGATTTAAATATGACAATTATCAGTACAAAAAAACACCAAGAAATAAATCTTGGTGTTTCAAAAAAATAAATTATTAGAAATAATGTTTTTACATTACAAATAATCTTCTAGAGCTCATCATTTCAGCAACTCTTTCTCCTATTTCGTGTAAAGCTTCTTCATTATCTGCATTTTGGATAGCTTCATCTATAAAATCTACTACCTGTTTCATATCTTCTACTTTTAAACCTCTTGTTGTAATTGCAGGTGTTCCAACACGAATACCAGAGGTAACAAAAGGAGATTTATCATCAAAAGGTACCATGTTTTTATTTACGGTAATGTCTGCTTTACCTAAAGCAATTTCTGCATCTTTACCAGAAATACCTTTGTTACGTAAATCGATTAACATACAATGATTATCTGTACCTCCAGAAATAATTTTATAACCTTTAGCAACAAATTCTTTTGCCATTGCTGCAGCATTTTCTTTTACTTGTATTTGATATTCTAAAAACTCATCTGTTAAAGCCTCTCCAAAAGCAATCGCTTTAGCACCAATAACGTGCTCTAAGGGTCCACCTTGATTACCAGGAAAAACAGCAGAGTTTAATAACATAGACATCATTTTTGGTTTACCACTTTTTAAAGTTTCTCCAAACGGATTCTCAAAATCTTGTCCCATCATAATAATACCACCTCTTGGACCACGTAAAGTTTTGTGTGTGGTAGAAGTTACAATATGACAATGTGGTAAAGGATCGTTTAAAATACCTTTGGCTATTAATCCAGCAGGATGAGAAATATCTGCCATTAAAATAGCATTTACACTATCTGCAATTTTTCTAAAACGCTCAAAATCTATATCTCTAGAGTATGCAGATGCACCAGCAATTATTAATTTTGGTTGCTCTTTGGTTGCAATTTCTTGAATTATATCATAATTTAAAACACCTGTTTCTTCTTCTACTCCATAAAAAACAGGATTGTATAATTTACCTGAAAAATTTACAGGAGAACCATGTGTTAAATGCCCACCATGAGACAAATCGAAACCTAAAATAGTGTCTCCTGGTTTTATACACGCTGCAAAAACAGCTGTATTTGCTTGAGAGCCAGAGTGTGGTTGCACATTTACATAAGCAGCACCAAATAATTCTTTTGCTCTATCTATAGCAATTTGTTCAATAACATCAACAACTTCACAACCGCCATAATATCTTTTTCCTGGGTAGCCTTCTGCATATTTATTGGTTAAAATAGAACCTTGGGCTTGCATTACTTGGTCGCTTACAAAATTCTCAGAAGCTATTAACTCTAAACCATTTAACTGTCTTTCTTTTTCTTCTTGTATAAGATCAAAAATTTGATTGTCTATTTGCATTATTATAGATTTTATTAAGAGACCAAAAATAGTGAAAAACACATTTTAAAAAAACAAGAATTATGAGTATTTTGTAGAACTTATTAAGATTTGTTATTAATTAAAAAAAAGGATGTTAAAAATAAGTTATTGCTTGTTTTTCTTTTCTAAAATGATAAAAAATTACATAAATTTGATAAAACTAAAAAAACACAAATGATAATAACAGCAAATAATCCAAACAGAAAATCTTGGTTAAAAGTAGATGAAGATTCAGATTTTCCAATTCAGAATATTCCTTTTGGAGTTTTTATTACCAGAGATGATATTATTACAATTGGAAGTAGAATTGGCGATTTTGCTATAGATTTAGGCGCTTTTCATCAATTAGGCTACTTTGAAGACATCCCTTTAACAGACGATATGTTTTTGCAAGACAACTTAAATGATTTTATTGCAGATGGAAGAAAAACTTGGCGTTTGGTAAGAAATAGAATTGCAGAAGTTTTTGATGTTACCAATGGATCATTAAGAGATAATGCAGCTCACAAAGACAAAATTATCTTTAGAATGGATGAAGTAGAAATGCTTTTACCAGTTGCTGTTGGAGATTATACAGATTTCTATGCAAGTAAAGAACATGCTACTAATGTTGGGTCTTTATTTAGAGATCCAGAAAATGCTTTGTTACCAAATTGGCTGCACATACCAATTGGTTACCATGGTAGAAGTTCTTCAATAATCCCTTCTGGAACACCAATCAGAAGACCTTATGGACAAACAAAACCAGTAGAAGGAAGTAATACACCAGGTTTTGGACCCACAAAATTATTAGATTTCGAATTAGAAATGGCATTTATAACTACAGATGCCAATGTTTTAGGTGATCGAATTCCGATTGAAGAAGCTGAAGAATATATTTTTGGATTGGTGCAATTTAACGACTGGTCTGCAAGAGATATCCAAGCTTGGGAATATGTACCTCTTGGCCCATTTTTAGGAAAAAGTTTTGCCTCTACCATATCACCTTGGATTGTAACTTTAGATGCTTTAGAGCCTTTTAGAACCGAGAATCCAAAACAAGAACACAAGCCTTTACCGTATTTAAAACAAGAAGGAAAAGGAAGTTATGATATTAATTTACAAGTTGGTATACAACCAGAAAATGGAGAAGAAACAGTTGTTGCAAACTCTAATTTTAAGTATATGTACTGGACCATGGCACAACAGTTGGCACATCATACCGTAAACGGATGTCCTGTAGAAGCTGGAGATATGATGGGTTCTGGAACTATTTCTGGCCCTACAAAAGATAGTTTTGGCTCTATGTTAGAATTGACTTGGCGTGGTAAAAATCCTATAAAACTAAAAGATGGTAGCACACGTAAATTTATAAATGATAATGATACTGTTATTATGAGAGCACATTGTAAAAATGATAAAGTTCGAATAGGTTTTGGAGAATGTGTTGGTAAAATTTTACCTGCTAAATAAAACGCAAAACTACCATTATGAAAAAAACCTCACTTTGTGAGGTTTTTTTATGTATTTATTTTACTTCTTATAACTTATATTATGAATATAATCTTTTAAATCAAAGGGTTTTAAAAATAGCAATACAATTTTAATAAAATATCTTTTTTAAAATATCAAATACCTTTTTCTCTAAATAATCTACAGAACCATCCGCAAAAAATACTTTTTTTATATTTCTTAAAAGGACCTCTTTTTCTTTCTGTGTAAATTCGTTTTCTCTAAAATATTGCTGAATTTTATTTAAATTTTCTTCTTCAGAATCTACCACAACTTCTGTATGCATTCTGTGAAACGTTTTATCATCTATTTTAGAACGTATAAATGCTTGTTCGTTATCATCTTCTATATGGTTGCAATGGGCTGCGTATAAAAGAACGTACGCTTCAAATTCCTTTTTGGTCCAATCTAAATTCATAATTATTTTTCTATTGGTAAATTATATGTACTGGCCCATTCTGTCCAAGAACCGTCGTAAACTGCGTAGTTTTTTACACCCGCTAGATCAGCTCCTAAAGCTAATATTGAAGCTGTTATACCAGATCCACAAGTAAAAATTAAGTTTTCTTTATTATTATAATTACTAAATATTTTTTGTAAATATGATGTACTTTTCATTTTTCCGTTATCTAAAATATCAACAAAAGACAAACTAATAGAATTAGGTATATGTCCGCCTTTTAAATCTTTTCTGGGTTCTGGTTCTGTTGCCAAAAATCTACCTTTAGAACGTGCATCTATAATTAATGTTTCTTCATCTTCAATAGCATTAAAAACATCTTTGGTAAATTTTATTTTTTTAGGTTGGTAAAAAGCTGTAAAGTCACCTTTTTTAAGTTGATGTTTCTGTGCTACTTCAACTGGATAGTTTTTTGATTTCCACGTAGGAAAACCACCATTTAATACTGTTATGTTAGTAAAACCCATTAATTGAAACATCCACCAAACTCTTGGAGATGAATATATACCTAAATCATCATAACAAACAATGGCACTATTATTATTAATGCCCAAATCTTGTGCTTTTTCTTGAAAATCTTCTGGTGATAATACAGTATTTGGAAAAGTTGCATCAGTATCAGAAAATGTTTGCTTTAAATCAAAAAAAATGGCTCCTTTTATCTGTTCTTTCTTTACATCACTTTTATGTGAAGTACTTGCTGTTACTTTTGGTATCGTACAATTTAATACAATTAAGTTTTTGTTTTCTAAATGATTGTTTAACCAATCTACAGAAACTAAAGGAGCGTTAATTATCAATTGCATTGTAACTAAAGTTTTTTTTAACTAATTTTTAGAAGGTATTTACTAAACAAAAATATTTCTGATTTTTATTTCACCTTATCATAATTATCATCCCAGTTCTTTTCTATAGGGTTATCGTGTAATTTGTCTAAAGATTTTGCAACTAGCATAGATACAGTGGCGTCTCCTGTAACATTTACAGTAGTTCTACACATATCTAAAGGTCTATCTACAGCAAAAATTAATGCCAAACCAATGGGTAGTAATTCTGCAGGGAAATTTATTGATTCTAAAACAATTACCAACATTACCATACCAGCACTAGGCACAGCTGCAGATCCTATAGAAGCCAACAAAGCTGTAAAAATAATTACTAATTGATTCGAAAATGTAGCGCCTTCTGGCCAAACGACCTGCATAATAAATACAGCTGCAATACCTTGATACAAACTTGTGCCATCCATATTAATTGTAGCACCAACAGGCAATACAAAACCAGATACTTCTTTATCTACGCCTAAATGTTCTTCTACTCTTTCCATAGTTACTGGTAATGTTGCAGCACTAGAACTTGTAGAAAATGCTAATAATTGAGCAGGACTTATTTGTTTTAAAAACCACATTGGGGATTTTTTGGTATAAACAGCTACTAAAAAAAGATAGAAGCCTATCATTAATAATAAACCACCAACCACACACAAAGCATACACCAACAGTTTTAATAGAATTTCGGTATCATCAAAAGCAATTATAACATTAGCCAACAATGCAAAAACGGCATAAGGAGCAAAAAGCATAATTAAATCTACCATTTTCATTACCATTTCATTTAAAGAATCAAAGAAATCCATTAATGGTTTGGCTTTTTTTTCTGGTATTAATAATAAAGAAATACCAACAAACAT
>NZ_CBFHJT010000034.1:0-19905 GCF_965656025.1 Polaribacter sp. | reverse complement strand
AGCATACTTGCATCTACAAAAGATTGAAATATATTACTTGGAAAAATATCTACCAATGCTTGTAATGGACCAGCATCATTCTGTGCTGTTGCTTTGGTTAATTTGTCAGTAACATCAGCAGAATTTTCATATTTAGTTTTAATTTTTTCTATGGTATCTGCAGACATGCCTGTACCTGGTTTTACTAGGTTTACAATTCCCAAACCTATAATAATAGCTACTAAAGTTGTACCTACATAAATCGAAATGGTTCTTAATCCCATTTTTTTAATTTTAGAAATATCTTTTAAATCTGATATTCCTTTAATTAATGATGCTAAAATTAATGGAACAGCTATTAATTTTAAAAGATTTATAAATATGGTTCCAAATGGGCTAATCCAATCTGTTACAAAACCCTTACCTCCATCAATTGTATTCATTATAAAACCAAAAATGATACCTAATACCATTCCTATCAAAATTTTCCAGTGTAATGCTAGTTTCTTCATTAATTATATTACGTTTAATTTGAATCTGAAAGATAAAAAAAAAATAAAAATTGAAGTGACTTTATTTGTATATTGTGTCAGATTTATAGAAAACTAACTTATTAATTATTAAAAACATAAAAATGTCAGGAATTTTAGACCTTTTAAATAGCGATTTAGGAAAACAAATAGTATCTGGTGTATCTGGTTCTACAGGGAATGACACCAACAAAACTAGTAGTGTTTTAACCATGGCTTTACCAGTTTTAATGAAAGCGATGGAAAGAAATGCTTCTTCTCCTGAAGGTGCTGCAGGTTTAATGGGCGCTTTAGAAAAAAAACACGATGGTAGTATTTTAGACAACCTAAGTGGTTTATTTAATGGTGGGGTAGATGAAAGTGTAAAACAAGATGGTGCTGGAATTTTAAGTCATGTTTTAGGAAGCAAACAAAGTGGTGTAGAGCAAATCATTGGTCAAAAATCTGGTTTAGATGCAGGCTCTGTAGGGAATATTTTAAAAGTAGCTGCACCTATTTTAATGGGGGTTTTAGGAAAACAAAAAAAAGAACAAAATGTAAATAGTTCTAACGATTTAACAGGGCTTTTAGGTGGCTTGTTAGGTGGTAATGAAGCACAAAACGAACAAAGCTTTTTAGAAAAAATATTAGATGCAGATGGTGATGGAAGTGTAATTGATGATGTTGCTGGAATGGTTTTAGGTGGAAGTAAGAAAAAATCTGGTGGACTTGGTGGTTTATTAGGTGGTTTGTTTGGTAAATAATTTTTCTCAAATAAATGCATAAAAAAAGTCTTTCGTTATGAAAGACTTTTTTTTATTCCTTTTTAAGATTTTATTTTTCTTTTTGCTCTACGATATTTTCTTTATCTAGACTAAAATCTTTGTTTTTTTGATCTAAATCACCACCAGGATTTGTTGGATGATTCTGTGTTTTTTTTCTTTCGAATTTTTTGCTATCTCTAATAATTCCCATTTTCATTGTTTTTTATGTTCATTTTAAGATACAAAACACAAACGCTTTATTGGGTTAAGATACTGTTAAACAATAAATTGAACTGTTAAAAAAGTATATGCACTAAAGATTATATCATATACGTTCTAAAATATTTTATAATCTATTTATTTTAATTTTGAACTTAAAAACTTAATAATGAGCAAAGAAAAAACATATAATTCAGAAGTTACAAAAGAAAATTTAAATACTTTAGGTGATAAAAAAGGAAATTTAAGAAATGATTTAGGAGATGATCGTTTATTAGAGGATAGAGAAAAAGAAGTTGATTTTACTGCCAAAGAATTGGATGTTCCTAATAGGAAATTATCAAAGGATAAAACGAATACTTCTCTAAAAGACGAAGAAAATCAAGTTTATAGTCAAGGTTCTGAACAAAATGAAAATTTAGAACAAGATTCTATAAAAAAATTTAATAAATAAAATTAAAATTTAAAATTTTTAAACCCCAAAAACAATACTGTTTTTGGGGTTTTGGTTTTTAAAATTTATTTCTGTCTTTTCATCAATTCAGCTTCAATATCTTTTAAAGTGAAGCCTTTGGCTTGTAGCAACATTAAATAATGAAATAATAAATCTGCAGATTCGTATAAGAACAACTCATCATTATTATCCATAGCTTCAATTACTGTTTCTACAGCCTCCTCGCCTACTTTTTGCGCTACTTTATTAATTCCTTTTGCAAATAAACTAGCTACATAAGATTTTTTTGTGTCTTTTTTGGCAACTCTTTCTGTAATTACATTTTCTAATGTTGAAAAGAAACCAAAATTCGAATTATTTTCTTCGTTCCAACAAGTATCTGAACCTTTATGACAAGTGGGTCCATTAGGATTTACTTGAATCAACAAAGTATCATTATCGCAATCTAGTTTTATATCCACTAAATTTAAGACATTTCCACTTTCTTCACCTTTTGTCCAAAGTCTATTTTTAGTCCTGCTAAAAAAAGTAACTAATTTAGTTTCTTGTGTTTTAGCAAAAGCTTCTTCATTCATATAACCCAACATCAAGACGTTTTTTGTAGTTGCATCTTGTATGATTGCTGGTACTAAACCATCATTGTTTTTATTGAAATCTATTTTCATTTTGTTTGGTTTTTGGTTGTTGGTTATTTGTTTTTGATTCTCACTTAAACCATCAAGTAGAAACCAACAACTATAAACTACTGTTAAATTCTTACAGGTATATTTTGTCTTTTTAATTCTTCTTTTAACTCTAAAATAGGTATCTCACCAAAGTGAAATACGCTTGCTGCTAACGCTGCATCAGATTTCCCATCAACAAATGTATCCGCAAAATGCTGAATTGTACCTGCGCCACCAGAAGCAATAATAGGAATGTTTACCAAATTTGATAAATATGCCAAGGCTTCATTTGCAAAACCACCTTTTGTGCCATCGTGATTCATAGAAGTAAATAAAATTTCTCCTGCTCCACGTTCTTCTACTTCTTTTGCCCAATCAAATAATTTAATTTCCGTTGGAATTGTTCCTCCTGCCAAATGTACAAACCATTCGCCTTCAATTTGCTTAGCATCAATAGCAACAACTACACATTGGCTGCCAAATTTATCTACCAATTCATTAATCAATTCAGGTCTTTTTACTGCTGATGAATTTATGGATACTTTATCTGCTCCACATTTTAATAATTTATCTACGTGCTCAACAGACGATATTCCTCCACCTACTGTAAAAGGTATATTTACTTGTTCTGCCACTTTTAGAACCATATCTAAAGTAGTTCCTCTATTTTCTAATGTAGCTGCTATATCTAAAAAAACCAATTCATCTGCGCCTAAATCTGCATATTGCTTTGCCAAAACCACAGGATCTCCAGCATCAATTAAATTTATAAAATTGACACCTTTTACAGTTCTTCCGTTTTTAATATCTAAACAAGGTACTATTCTTTTTGTTAACATAACTTGGTTGTTCGTTGTTGTTGGTGGTGCGTTATTGGTTGTTGGTCTGCTTAGAAACCATCAACTAAAAACGATCAACCATTAACTATATAATTTTCTAATTGTTTTAAACTGATTTTATTCTCATAAATGGCTTTTCCAATGATGACACCTTCGCAACCATTTTTAGCTAATTTTGGTATTTCCTCAAAAGAAGATATTCCTCCTGAAGCGATTAGTTTTAGAGATTTCTCGACTGCGCTCGAAATGACAGTATTACTTAAAATATCATGATAAACATCAAAACTCGGACCTTGTAACATGCCGTCTTTAGAAATATCTGTACAAATTACATACTGTATTCCTTTTTGTTGATAATCAGTAATAAACGGAATTAATTCTAAACGACTTTCTTCTTGCCAACCATTTGTTGCAATTTTACCTCCGGATTTATAAGGATAAAAATCGGCTCCTAAAATAATTTTTTCTGATCCATATTTAGCAATCCAACTTTCAAAAATTGTTGGATTTTTTACCGCAATACTTCCTCCAGTAATTTGATTTGCACCAGAATTAAAGGCAATTTCTAAATCTTTATCAGCTTTTAAACCACCTCCAAAATCAATTTTTAAGTTGGTTTTTGTTGCAATTTGTTCTAACACTTTGTAATTAATAATCTGACTTGCTTTTGCTCCATCTAAATCTACAACATGTAAATATTCAATTCCTGCTGCTTCAAACTCTTTAGCAACTTCTAACGGATTTTCATTATATATTTTCTTAGTATCATAATTGCCTTTCGTTAAACGAACACATTTTCCGTCAATTATATCTATGGCTGGTATTATTCTCAAAATAGTTTTTAGTTTTTAGTTGTTGGTTTATAGTTCCAAAAAATTCTGTAAAATTTTTGCACCTTCATTTCCACTTTTCTCTGGATGAAACTGAACTCCATAAAAATTATCTTTTTGTAATGCTGACGCATATTCAACTTCATAATCAGTTGTAGCAATAGATTCTTTGCATTCTCCTGCATAAAAACTATGCACCAGATACATAAATTCTTTTTCTTTGATTCCTGTAAACAATTTAGATTCTAAATTGTAAATTATGTTCCATCCCATTTGTGGTACTTTTACTGAATTGGAGAACTTTTTTACGTTTACATCAAAAATTCCTAACCCTTTTGTATTTCCTTCTTCTGAGTGATTACACATCAATTGCATGCCTAAACAAATACCTAAAACAGGTTGTTTTAAAGTCGGTATTATGGCATCTAATCCACTTTCTTGCAACATTTTCATGGCAGAACTTGCTTCACCAACTCCTGGAAAAATCACTTTATCTGCCGCTTTTATTTCATCAACATCATTCGTTAAAACAGCATCAAAGCCCAAGCGTTTAAAAGCGAATTGAATGCTTTTTATGTTTCCTGCACCGTAATTAATAATTACTAATTTCATTTTTTATTGGTTTTTGGTTGATGGTTTTTGGTTGATGGTTCTAAAATACCAATAACTAAAAACAAAAAACGATCAACTAGAGAAGACCTTTTGTAGATGGTAAAAACATTTTGTTTGCATCTCTTTTCACGGCCATTTTCATTGCTTTTGCAAATGCTTTAAAAATACCTTCTATTTTGTGATGTTCGTTTTCACCTTCTGCTTTGATGTTTAAATTACATTTTGCACCATCTGTAAACGATTTAAACAAGTGGAAAAACATTTCTGTTGGCATATCACCAATTTTTTCTCTTTTGAATTCAGCATCCCATTCCAACCAATTTCTACCTCCAAAATCAACAGCTACTTGTGCTAAACAATCGTCCATAGGCAAACAAAAACCAAATCTTTCTATGCCTAATTTATTACCTAACGCTTTGTTGAATAATTCACCAAAAGCAATCATAGTATCTTCTATGGTGTGGTGTTCATCTACCTCTAAATCTCCATTAACTTTAATGGTCAAATCCATATTTCCATGACGACCTATTTGGTCTAACATGTGATCGAAAAAAGACAATCCTGTGCTAATATCATTTTTACCTGAACCATCTAAATTTAGTTTGATATAAATCTTGGTTTCATTGGTGTTTCTGGTAATTTCAGCAACTCTATCCTCTAATTTTAAAAATTGATAAATTTCTGCCCAATCTGAAGAAGTTAATGCAATACAATTGACTATTTCTTGTTTGTCAGACTCAATTTCATCAGCACCTAATTCAGGGTTTTCTGATAAATAAATCCCTTTTGCTCCTAAATTTTTTGCCAATTCCATATCTGTAATTCGATCACCCAAAACAAATGAATTTTCTAAATCATATGCTGACGAGAAATACTTTTTCAACAATCCAGTTCTTGGTTTACGTGTTTCAGCGTTTTCATGAGGAAAGGTTTTATCTATGTAAACTTCAGAAAATACTACACCTTCTTTTTCAAAAGCAGTAATAATTTTATTTTGTGCTGGCCAAAAGGTATCTTCTGGAAAAGAATCCGTACCAAGACCATCTTGATTGGTCACCATCACCAATTCGTAATCCAATTCTAAGGCGATTTTTGCCATGTATTGAAATACTTTTGGGTAATATTCTAGCTTTTCTAAACTATCTAATTGATAATCTACAGGTGGTTCTAGAACTAGCGTTCCATCTCTGTCTATGAATAATACTTTTTTCATGATTAAATATCTTTTAAAACTTTTATCAATTTCTCATTTTCATCTTTAGTTCCTATAGTAAAACGCAAGGTATTCTCACATAAAGGTTGTGTGGTTCTGTTTCTAACCACAATTCCTTTTGCAACTAATTGATTGTATCGTTTTGTAGCATCATCTACTTTTACCAATACAAAATTACAATCTGTTGGGTAAATTTCTTTAATAAAATTGATTTCTTTTAATCGAGTAATTAATTGATTTCTTTGTGCTTTAATTTTTAGGATTTCTTCTTGAACTTCATCAACCTTTTGCAAACGTTCAATAGCCTTTTGTTGCGTTAATTCGTTTACGTTATAAGGTGGTTTTATGTTGTTTAAAATAGCAATTATTGATTCAGAAGCATAACATACACCTAGTCTTATACCAGCTAAACCATAAGCTTTAGATAAGGTCTGTGTAATGATTAAATTTGGATAATCTTTTAATTTTTCTAACCAACTTTTTTCATCAGAAAAATCGATATAGGCTTCGTCAATTACTACGATTCCATTAAATTTTTGTAATAATTCTGTCACTTTATCCGAAGAAAAACTATTTCCTGAAGGATTATTTGGTGAACATAAAAACAAAATCTTACTATTTGCATTCACTTTTGTTAAAATTTCATCAACTTTTGGTTGAAAATCTTGGGTTAATAAAATTTTTCTATTTTCTATATTATTGATATTCGCCAAGACTGAATACATACCATATGTTGGTGGTAATGTTATTACATTGTCTTGTTTTGGCTCGCAAAAAGCTCTAAAAATTAAATCCAACACTTCATCACTACCATTTCCTAAAAGAATATTTTTTTTATCAATATTTTTAATTTTTGATAACAAATCTTTTACAATATTCTGTTGTGGGTCTGGATAACGATTTACTCCATTTTCAAACGGATTTTCATTAGCGTCTAAAAATACCATTTCATCGATAGAAACATCCTTGTATTCGTCTCTTGCAGAGGAATATGGGGTGATGTTTTTGATGTTTTCTCTTACGAGATTGTTTATGTTGAAATTTGATTTCATACTAAAAGACTTCGACTAGCTCAGTCTGACATTTTAATTGTTATTCTAAATCTTTTAAACGTAAAGTTACCGCATTTTTATGGGCTTGTAAACCTTCTGTTTCTGCCATTAATTCAATGGAATTACCAATATTCTGAATTCCTTTTTTACTAATTTCTTGAAATGTAATACTTTTTGTAAAACTATCTAAATTTACCCCAGAATACGCTTTTGTAAATCCGTTGGTGGGTAAAGTATGGTTGGTTCCTGATGCATAATCTCCTGCACTTTCTGGTGTATAATTACCAATAAAAACCGAACCTGCATTTTCAATATTTTGCTCATAAAAGTTGTTGTTTTTAGTACAAACAATAAAATGTTCTGGACCGTATTCATTTATCAATTCTAATGCAATTTCATCTGTTTCTACAAAAATTGATTTCGAATTTTCTATCGCCTTTTTAGCGATATCAACTCTTGGTAGCTCTAAAATCTGTGTATTGATTTCATTTTCTACGTCAGCAATTAGGTTTTTAGAAGTAGATACTAAAATAACCTGAGAGTCCACACCATGTTCTGCTTGACTCAACAAATCTGAAGCTACAAAACTCGCATTTGCTGTGTCATCTGCTACTACTAACAATTCGCTAGGACCAGCAGGCATGTCTATAGCTATACCAAATTTGGTTGCCAATTGTTTTGCAACCGTTACAAACTGATTTCCTGGACCAAATACCTTATAAACTTGAGGAATAGTTTCTGTACCAAAAGTTAAACCAGCAATCGCCTGAATACCGCCAACTTTAATAATTTTAGTAACTCCACATAAATTGGCTGTATATAAAATCGCTGGGTGAATTTTACCTGCTGCATTTGGAGGAGAGCACAATACAATTTCTTTACAACCTGCAATTTGTGCAGGAATTGCCAACATTAAAACTGTAGAAAACAAAGGTGCTGTTCCACCAGGAATATATAAACCTACTTTGGTTATGGGTCTTTTTTCTTGCCAACAAGAAACTCCGTTTGTAGTTTCTACAGCTACGTTTGCTGTTTTTTGAGCTTTATGAAACTTAGTAATATTCGTTTTTGCTACGTTGATAGCTTCTTTTAAGTCTTGCGAAACCAAATTGATTGCTTCTTCTATTTCTGAGTTAGAAACTAGGTTGTTTTCTAAAGTTACACCGTCAAATTTTGTTGTGTATTTAGCAACAGCTGTATCTCCATTTTGTTTTACTTCAGTAAAAACATTGTTTACAATAGCTTCTATATCATCAACTGTTTTTGTGGGTCTCTCTAAAATTTGAGACCAATCTTTTTTTGATGGATTACTAATTATTTTCATAACTCTATTCTCTTATTAACTTTCGTGAGCGTTAGGGATTGTAGCATTTGTTTGAGCTCTTTTTTCTTTTTCTGAAAAAAAGCGAGTGCGAAAAGCCCGTTAAAACGCCCAAAAAAAATTATCTTATTTTTTCAATTTATTTTGAGATGCTGAATCAAGTTCAGCAGGCTTTAGCTTTGCTAAAGCACCATTTTTTCGATTGGGCAAACTAAAATACCTTCTGCTCCATTTTCTTTTAGCTCGTCTATAATTTCCCAAAATTGATTTTTAGAAATTACCGTATGAACAGAACTCCAACCTTTTTCTGCTAATGGCAAAACAGTAGGACTTCTCATGCCTGGTAATAAGGCTAGTATTGCTTCTAATTTTTCGTTAGGTGCATTTAACAAAACATATTTAGAGTTTCTGCCTTTTAGAACCGACTGAATTCTAAACTGAATTTTCTCTAAAATGGCTTTTCTTTCCTTTGATATTTGTGGAGAAACTGCCAAAACAGCTTCTGATTTTAACAATACTTCAATTTCTTTTAAACCGTTTTTAAATAGTGTTGAACCACTAGAAACAATATCGCAAATACCATCTGCCAATCCAATATTTGGAGCAATTTCTACAGAACCATTAATAATGTGCAAATTTGCATCAATATTTTGTGCTGATAAAAATTGTTTTACTGTTTCTGGGTATGATGTTGCAATTCGTTTGCCTGCCAAATCTTTTAAAGAACTAGCATTCGATTCTTTAGGAACAGCGATAGATACCTTGCATTTAGAAAAACCTAAACGCTCTACAAATTCAATATCATTCCCTTTCTCTATTAAAACATTTTCGCCAATAATGGCTGCATCTACTACCCCATCTTGCAAATATTGTGGAATATCTCCATTTCTTAAATAAAATACTTCTACAGGAAAATCTCTAGCTGCTGCTTTTAATTGGTCTTTACCATTATCTATAGAAATACCAATGTCTTTTAAGATTCTCATAGAATCTTCGTTTAACCTTCCTGATTTTTGTACTGCAATTCTTAATTTGTTCATTTTACTATTTTTTTGAACTATTTCTTAATTCTTTCTTTAGAATCCCATTTTTATGGGAATGATAATTTATTTGAAACGTTTTTTTCTCAAAAGGAGTGTTTTTTAAATAAAAAACCCGTTTGATTTTCTCAAACGGGTTTGTATTATATATTAGACTTTAATCAATACATTTCTACATCGCTTGAGAGCAATTGTAAAAATGATGATGATGGTTTTGATTAAAGTTCATTTGTTTATTTCTTTCTGCAAATATCTTAATTTTATTTCTTTAAATCAAAATGATTTTTATGAAATTTTTGAATTGATTTAAATTTTTATCAAAATTATAGATATTGTTGAATTTTTATTTAAAAAATAAATTTTTCACTCGTTTTTTATTTGATAAAAAATTAGCACACTAATTAATTTCCTTTCTAATTATCGCAATATCAACTAGCTGTAATAATGGAAAAGAGAATAATTTGTATGAATAGTAAGACTGAATATGTAAATTCTCTAAAAGATGCTTTTGTTAAAATTAGAATTATGCATGTAATTAAAAAAATGTATATTTATTAAATTATTTTTATAAAACTCTGATTATGAGTTTGAAAAATATTTAAAAACTACTATTCTAACCAAAACTAACTATCTATGCAATTACAAATTAATAATTTGAGTAAAACGTATTCAAACGGCGTTCAGGCTTTAAAAGACGTTTCATTAACAATACCTCAAGGAATGTTTGGTCTTTTAGGACCTAATGGAGCAGGGAAATCATCCTTAATGAGAACCTTAGCAACCTTACAAGAAGCAGATTCGGGTTCTATTACTTTAGGTGATATTGATATTTTAAAACACAAGTCTAAAGTACGAGAAATATTAGGATATCTACCTCAAGAGTTTGGAGTATATCCAAAAATCACTTCATACGATATGCTGAATCATATTGCTAAATTAAAAGGGATTTCCAATAAAGGAGAGCGTAAAGATTTAGTAGAATCCTTATTAAGCAAAACTAATCTTTGGCATGTTCGCAATAAAAGTTTAGGGACCTATTCTGGAGGAATGAAGCAACGTTTTGGTATTGCACAAGCTTTAATTGGTGATCCGCGTTTAATTATTGTTGATGAACCAACAGCAGGATTAGATCCTGCAGAACGTGTTCGTTTTCACAACCTATTGAGTGAAATTGGTGAAAACACCATTGTAATTCTTTCCACACATATTGTAGAAGATATTTCAAATTTATGTCAAAATATGGCAATCATTTGCTTAGGTGAAGTAGTAGCTCAAGGAAATCCAAACGATTTAACCAAAAACGTAGAAGGTAAGATTTGGACAAAAGCGATAGAAAAATCGGAATTAGATTCTTATCAAAATGAAATGCAAGTCATTTCTACACATTTAAAAGCAGGACAAACTATTATTCATGTTTTAAGTGATGAAAAACCTCACAGTTCTTTCAAAAAAGGAACTGCAAATTTAGAAGATGTATATTTTGCTGAAATAACAACTCGTATGGAGTCTGTTTCTGCATAATTGAATTATTAACTTAAAAAAAATCAATTATGTTTAAAGAAATTTTTCTATTTGAGATTAAATATCGTTTGAAAAGACCCGCAACTTGGGCATATTTTGGAATTTTATTAGTGTTTGGTTTGTTTTTTTCTATTGGAGGAAATGGACCCGCTTCTGAAAAAGTATTTGTGAATTCGCCAACAGCAATTGCAACCATGTTATCCGTCATTAGTATTTTCGGAATTATGCTTTCGAGTGCTATTATGGGAGTTCCTGTTTACAGAGATATAGAACACAAAACAGAGAATTATTACTTCTCCTATCCTATTACTGAAAAAGGATACCTAATGGGGCGTTTTTTTGGTTCTATGTTTGTCCTATTATTAGTCAGTTTAGGTTTACATGCTGGGTTAATTATTGGTTTTGAAATTGGACCTTATGCAGGTTTTGTAGAACCAGAACGTTTTACCGACTTTAACCTATGGTGGTATCTACAACCCACTTTAACTTTATACTGGACCAACTTTTTCTTCGCTGGATGTATCTTTTTTACCTTGGTAAGTATGACAAAAAAAGTTATGTTAGCCTATGCAGGTGGTGCTATTTTATTCATTACTTACCTAGTAACTAATACACTAACTCAAGATATTGAAGCTAAAGATTTGGTAAGTTTATTAGATCCATTTGGATTAGGAACTTTCAATAATGTAACCAGATACTGGACAGCAGAAGAACAAAATACCTTAACTGTACCTTTTGATGGAATGATTATTTGGAATCGTCTGTTATGGGTTGGTTTAGGGGTTATTTTATTTCTCTATACTTTATTTCGTTTTGATTTTCAGCGCTTTTTGAATAAAAACTTTGGTAAAATAAAGAAGAAAAAAGAAGCGAAGCAATCCTCGTCTAATGCAGCATTAATTAAAATCCCTTCTGTTGGAAAGCATTTTTCTGGTGCCTTAAACATAAAGTTACTTTTTAGTTTAGCGTTTTTGGAATTTAAAAATATTGTAAGAGACAACTTCTTTAAAGCTATTTTAGCAGCTGGTGTAGCTTTCTTGTTTTTTGATGCGTGGTTTGGTTTTCCGTCCTATGGAACTCCGTCGCTACCACTCACCTATTATATGTTAGAGGTAAAAGATTTTACTTATGTAATTCTCATCTTTATTCTTATTGTTTTTATGACTGGAGAAGTATTGCATAGAGAACGTGGTGTAAGATATGATCAGATATTTGGATCCATGCCTTTACCAAACAGAATTGTTTATGGCTCTAAATTTTTAGCACTCGCATTGGTTGCTTTTGTTTTAGTAAATCTTGTTCTGGTTAGTGGTGTTTTTAATCAAATCATTAAAGGATATTACAATTTTGAATTTGGTAAATACTTTACAGATTTATATTTAATAGAATATCCAAGATATATCATCTTTATAATGATGGCATTCTTTGTACATTCTATCGTGTCTAAAAAATTTATGGGGCACGTAATTGCTATCGCTATTTGGATATTCTTATTTGGATTAAACAATTTTGCTGAAATTAACAACAATCTATATCTCTATGGTTATTCAGCTGGATACACAGTATCTGATATGAATGGTTTTGGTCATTTTGGTGAATCACTTTTCTGGTTTAGATTTTATTGGTTGTCCTGTGGAGCACTATTAACTTTTATTGGTTATTTATTTTGGAAACGAGGAACAGATTCAGGAAGAAAAGCAAGATTTCAAATTGCAAAAAGTAGATTTCGAGGAGCAACATTGGTTAGTATTGTTACCGCTTTAATTTTATGGATTGGAGCTGGTTTTTATATTAATTACAATACTAAAACCTTAAACTATTATGCAAATGCTGATGCAGGTACTCTTAATAGAGTTGATTACGAAAAAACCTTAAGCAAATATGCAAAAATTCATCAACCAAAAATAATTGATGTAAAAGTTAACGCAGATTTATTACCAAAAGAGAGAAGTGCAACCATCACCACTAACTTTATAATGGTAAATAAATCTGATGAACCAATAGATTCTTTACATTTAAATTGGGGAGGTAAATCTAGTTTTAAGAGAAAAATGGATAAGTTCTTAATTGATAATCAAAAACCTGTCTTAGGAAAAGAATTTGAAAAATTTGGCTATCAAATATACAAGTTACCTAAAACGATGCAACCCAATGATACTGTTTCAATGGAATTAACCGTTTCTCGTTATTTTGAGGGTTTTCCTAATGAAGGTTCAGGTTCTCAAATTGTCTATAATGGTACTTTCTTGAACGATGGATATTTCCCTTCCTTTGGATATAGTGCACAGGGCGAAATCTCAAGTGATCAAGACAGAAAGAAACATAATTTACCGATTAAGGATTATTCACTTCCAGAACAAGATGACGAATGGGGAACTAGTAACTTGTTATTTAATAATGATGCAGATTACATAACTTTTGAAGGAACTGTAAGCACAGATTTAGATCAAATTGCTATTATGCCTGGAATGTTACAAAAAGAATGGGAAGAAAATGGACGTAAATATTATCATTATAAAATGAATGGAGAATTAGATTTTTTCTATAATATTTCTTCTGCTAGATATGATGTGTTAAGAGAAGTTTGGACGGGTGAAAATGGTGAAAATGTTAATATTGAAATTTTTCATCATCCAACACATAAATACAACTTGGATAAATTTGTAAAAGGTGTAAAACATTCTTTGGATTATTTTTCTAAAAACTACAGTCCTTATCAATACAAGCAAATGCGAATTATCGAATTTCCAAGATATAATACTTTTGCTCAATCTTTTCCAAATACAGTTCCTTATGCAGAAAGCTTTGGTTGGGTTGGAGATTTTAGTGATCCTGAAGATTTAGATTATGTGTATATGGTTACTTCTCATGAAGTTGCGCATCAATGGTGGGGACATCAAATTACACCTTCAGCTACTAGAGGTTCTAATCAAATCTCTGAATCTATGGCAGAATATTCATCTTTAATGGTAATGAAAAAAGAATATGGAATAGATGCAATGCAAGATTTCTTAAAAAGAGAGCTTGATAGCTATTTAAGAGGAAGAGCTAACGAAGGAAAATTTGAAAAGACCTTACTAGACAATGATAGTCAGGCTTATGTTTGGTATAGAAAAGGAGGTTTAATTTTATATGGCTTGCAAGATTTAATTGGAGAAGATACTTTAAACAGTGGATTCAAAAAATTTATGGAGGATGCTAAATTCAGACAAAAGGCTCCCTTTGCAACCTCAACTGAATGGTATAGTTATATGAAATCTGTAACACCAGATTCTTTACAATACTATCTAGAAGATAGTTTTGAGAAGATTACTATTTATAACAATAAAGTAAAAAATGCAACTTATAAGAAAATTTCAGATAAAGAATATGAAGTAACCTTAGAAGTAGAAAGTGCAAAAAATTACTTTGGTGGAAATGGAAAACTTTTAGAAAAAGGAGACAAACCAAATGTAATTGAAATTGCTGTATTTGATAGTGATACTAAGAATGAAATGGGAATGACAACTAAAGTTCCTTTAATTTTAGAAAAACGTTGGATTGAGCCAGGAACAAGTACATTTACTTTCACAACTGATAGGCTTCCTATAAAAGCCGGAATTGATCCTTACAATAAATTAATCGATCGAATTCCAGATGATAATTTAAAAAATGTTGAACTCGAAGAATAATTACACTTTTAAACAAAAAAGCTCAAGAAGAAATTCTTGAGCTTTTTTATAGATTAAAATTAATCTTTTTTATGATTTTAAAATATTTATTTTTTTGTAAAAAAATTAACTTAGTTATCTTCATTTATAACGAAACCTTTACTAAACTTGATTAATTATTAAAATTCGTTTATAGGTAGTATAATACCTTAACGAAATTAAAAAAGCTATTGATTATTAATTAATAATGGACATCAGAAAAGAAACCATTAGAATTACATCTGAATATTTTGCTGATAAAATTGACTAATCTAAAGCTATCAAATGCATCTAATGGGTTTAAATCAATTTTAAATGTAATTAATGGACAAGATATGGATATAGAAAAGGGCGAAAAGATATTGAACATGAAAATGGAAAGGCACTTGGTATGTTTTGGGCGGCTCAATGTCTTGATGATTTGTTGAGAACTCGAAAATTTATCCGAGAAATAGACAAAGCAATTAAAGAGAAATAAAAGCATTTACAAAAAGGAAAACTGTAATTGAAAGTGAAAAGTTGAAAGGATTTGATCAACTTTTAATTATTACTGAAATACAAGTTTATAAAAATGAGAAAATTCTTATCAATGAAAGTGGTTTAACTAGCCCTCTTTTTATTCATGAAATTACTAAAAACCTAAAGAATTCAATAATTATTGACACACAATATAAAATTTCTTCCGAATCAAAACTTGAATATAAAATAACTATACCCAAAAATGTATAATCTTCATTAAAATAACTGCTAATATAAAACCGTTAACGAAACTTGAAATAAGGGTTTTTGTTTGTTTGTTTGTTTGTTTGTTTGTTTGTTTTTTGGATGAAAAAAAATAACTTAGCTAATTCTAATTATTACGAATTTAAAAGCTGAATATCTAAAAAATTAGGCGCTATTTGAATCAAAATATATGAACTTACCTCCGAATTGTGAAATCGATTATATTACTGACTTTTTAAGTAAAGAAGAATCGAATGAATTATATAATATTTTAATCGAAAAATACAAATTAGATCAATCTCGAATAATTATAAATAATGGAGATGACTTAATAAAAACAGATAGTTTTAAAATATTATTTGCGAGCGAAACCCTTATTAATAAAAATAGTCATCCAGAAGAAATACATGGCAAATCATTTCTTTGGGAAGGTCCTTTAAATAAACTAAAACAAAAAGTTGAAGATCTATTGAATAAGAAATTTGAACTTGCAATGTGTCTTTATTATCCTGATGGCAATTATTTTGCTCCCTATCATAGTGATCAAGAAACCTCAGGATTTAATACAATTTTACCTTCTATTAGTTTAGGTGAGGTTCGTGAGTTTAGTTTTAGCGATAAAACCACCAATGAATTGTATAATTTTGATTTAGCAAATGGAAGTTTGTTGGTTATGGGAGCTCATTGTCAATCAAGATATACTCATAGTTTACTTCAGGATTCAAAATATAAAAAAGGTAGAATAAATATTACGTTCCGAGAACCTACATTTCAATAAATTAATAAAACCTAGCAACCTATTTTAGGTATGTTTCTAGTTTGTTTTACTAGTTATATTTAAACCAAATCAACAACAAATATTAGTTTAGACAGTTCTATTAAAAAAGCTCAAGAAATAAATTCTTGAGCTTTTTTTTAATAATAATAGTTTTAAATTTTTATTATTTTTTTAGTAAACTCTTTATCTTTTGAAGTTATTTTAATGTAATACAAGCCATTAGGAAAATTTGATATACTTATATCTTTAGGTAAACTTTTAGAATACTCTTTGTTAAAAACTTCTTTACCTATTGTTGTATAAATTTGAATACGAACATGTTTTTCTAAAGACGAGCCCGCATAATTAATATATATTTTATTTCTTGTAGGTGAAGGATAAACAACAAAATCATTTAACTTATCTTCATCAATACTTAAAGAATTACAAGTAGCCCCCCAATTTGGTAAGAAACTTGATGACAAACTTGAGTTTGCAGAGAAAGAATTTGGTGTATTTGCTATTTGTTCTACACACCAATTAGAAATATCTTGATTGAATGAAAGTGCACCTTCAAACATAAAGCTCATATTAGCAACAGAACTTACATCCCAAGAATCTAGAGGTTGATTAAACGCTCCTGCATTGGTAAACATCGTAGACATGTTCGTTACTTTACTTACATCCCAATTATTTATATTTTGATTAAACAAAGAAGCACCATCAAACATATTTGCCATATTGGTTACCAAACCTACATTCCAGTTGCCAATATCTTGATTAAAGATTCCTGCACCTGCAAACATATATTCCATTGAAGTAACTTTGTCTACCTCCCAATCTTCAATATTCTGATCAAAACTAGAAGCACTTCTAAATATATTTGTCATATCTGTTACATTGCTCACATCCCAAGCACCAATAGTTCCATTAAATGCTGAAGCACCATTAAACATATCAACCATAGAAGTTACTTTGCTTACATTCCAACTATTTAAGGATTGATTAAAACTTGGAGCATTAACAAACATTGCTCGCATTGAAGTTACATTACTTACATTCCAATTATCAATCGCTTGATTAAAGTTTTGCGCGTTATTAAACATATCTGCCATATTAGTAACACTGCTTACATCCCAAGAACCTATTGTTCCATCAAAACCAGTAGCTCCATTAAACATAGAAGACATATCTGTAACATTAGCTGTATTCCAACTGTTAAGGTCTTGATTAAAAGTTGAAGCATTTCCAAACATCAAGAACATGGTTTTCACCTTCCCAACATTCCAACTATTTAAGGGTTGATTAAAATTTGTTGCGTTATAAAAGGCAAAACGCATGGTTTCTACATTATCAGTTTGCCAGCTATTTAATGGTTGATTAAATGATGATGCTCCATAAAAGGTAAATGCCATACTTTCTATACTACTTACATCCCAATTATCAATTGCAGAATTAAAACCTGTAGCGCCTCTAAATGTTGCTTGTAAAGATTTAGCGTTTGATATATTTGGAGCATCACTCGTATTGAATGATAAATTTGTCGCATCTCTAAAACTACCGGCTATATTTTGCCATTCTTGATCACCCCATGATTCAACGGTAGTTAATTTACTTGCATTACTACAGTTTGGTGAAATTCCAAAAGGTGTTTTACAAGCTCTAAAATGTGGAAAAACACCAGTTATTGATACCGTATAAGTCCCTGAAGAAGCGTATGTATGAGAAACATCTCCCATTACATTTTGGTCTTCTTGATTATCACCCCAATTAACTGTATAATCATATCCATATGCATTAGAAGTATTAATGTCAATATTCAAGTCATTGCTATCTACAGTCCAGGTTGTAACAAATGGTGTTGTAGAAGCGCTTAAAGTTGTGCCACATTGTCCTAAAAAATCACCAGTAATGTTCCATCCTTTAGTGTTGATTAAATTATCTCGAGTAGCAGTATCACAATAAGCGATATCTGTTGCACCTAGTGTTATACCTGTAAGATTTTGATTATTTAAACTCTGTAAGAGTAAATCATAATTATCTGATTTTACACCAGAATAATTAATAAAATCGACAAGGTTAACATTACCATTAAATACCCAATTACTTAAATCTTGATTGAAACTAAACGCATTTTCAAACATTACAAACATATTAGTAACATTACTAACATCCCAATTACTTAAAGGCTGGTTAAAACTAGCGTTTTTTTCAAACATCCCAGACATGATTGTAACACTGCTAACATCCCAATTATTAATGGGCTGGTTAAAGGAAGAATTTTGAAACATTGCGTTAATAAATTGCACTTTGCCCACGTTCCAATTACCTATGGGTTGATCAAAAGCAGAAGATGCAAACATAAAGCCCATAGATTCAACATTACTTACATCCCAATTATTTAAAGGTTGATTAAAGGTATTAATTGAATTAAACCCATTAAACATTGATCTCATGTTAGTAACACTGCTCACATCCCAAGTATTTATATTTTGATTAAATGAGGTTGCTTGCAAAAACATACTTCTCAAACTAGTTACGTTACTTACATTCCAATTATCTAAAGGTTGATTAAAGGAAGTTGCTAGAGCAAACATTTGAAACATCGTTGTAACATTTCCTGTATCCCAGCTATTAAGTGGTTGATTAAAGGATGATGCCCCCACAAACATGTTTTCCATTGTGGTAACATTACTGACATCCCAATGTTCTAAGTTTTGATTAAACGTTGCTAATGCTTGAGGATCTAATATAAACTGACTAAATAAACTACTCATATCTGTAATTCCAGATGTACATGTTAGTGCTATTTCTGGATCTTGGATGTTTGCACTTATTAATGAATTAAGTTGAGTTCTATTTCTTTTAGTAAACATTTTTTGCACTCCATCAATGGTTAATGTACCTGTATCGCCATCATTTGCATCTGGACACAAACAAGTGACCCCGTTAGATGCTAATGTAAAATTAGCATTGTTTTGTGAAAAGCTATAAAGGTTAAAAAATAAGAGTAGTAAAGTAATTTTTTTCATATGTATCGTTTTCTCAAATATAAAAAATTAAGAATAAAATTCAAAATTCAAAAAGATTGTACTTGGTTAATAAAATGATTTTTTTAGCAAAAACAGAGAAATTAATAACCTTTTATCGCTTATTCTAATAGTATTATTATTAGAAGTTAAAATTGGTTTTCTTTTAAAATAATTGCAGAATTTCCTAAATGAATTAACTGGTAATTAAACAAAAAAAAGCTCAAGAAATAAATTCTTGAGCTTTTTTTAAATTATGTGTTATAAAAACAACTATAATTATGGCCTAAAGTTGATTTTACGCATACGTAAGCTTTCTGGAGTTACTTCTAAATACTCATCTGCTTTTATATACTCCATACATTCTTCTAAAGAGAAATCGATTTTTGGTGCAATTTTCACACTATCATCTGTACCTGAAGAACGAACGTTGGTTAATTTTTTTCCCTTAATAAGGTTTACACCCATATCATCAGATTTTGAGTTTTCACCCACAACCTGACCAATATAAATATCTTGGTTTGGATCTATAAAGAAACGACCTCTATCTTGCAACCTGTCAATTGCATAGGCTGTTGCCTTACCTGCAGCAGAAGATACTATAGCTCCTTTTATTTCTTCAGAGAAATCACCTTTGTAAGGCCCATATTCTGAAAAACGGTGGTTTATAATTGCTTGACCTGCTGTAG
>NZ_CBFHJT010000033.1:15390-30068 GCF_965656025.1 Polaribacter sp. | reverse complement strand
GTATTAGACGATTCATGACTTGACCTTCGTTGTAAGAAGCTGTCCAAGTTGCTAAACCATCATTTTCGATTTTAGATATTTTAGAGTCTAGAATTGCTGGACTAAAACCATCACTATAATTTGCTAAATAAGGAATGGTGGGTAAAATACCTTTAAATGCATTTTCTACAATAAAACTATTTTCTGCAAGCATTTTTAATTCTCCACGAACAGAACCATACGTGTAGGCATTTGGCACTGGAGCGCTTGAAGTTAAATTATACCATTGATGAGACAATAAACCCAATAACATTCTATCTTCAGTACCTTCTTTTATATCTGTTGATACTGAAAATGTTGTGGTTACTTTGGAGCTACTTTCGTTATAAGACCATGATGTAGTTGTATTTGCAGGAAAAACATAAGCATATTTTTGCATATCTTGAGCTACACTTGCAACGTTGGCTGTATTTTGTGGCAGCATTGCCATAGACCAATAGGTCTTTCCGTTTAAAGTTGATGTATACGTACTTCCTGACTGTAACCAAGTGCTTCCTGATGGTGCATAAAATACAAAGTCTTGACCACTTGAAGCATTTTCGATAATTAATAGCTCGTTATTTATAGACGCGTTTCCTGAGTTTACTTTAATAGCAACAACATCATCTGCATCTTTTTCATAATACACAAAAGGCATTCCAATTCCTGATGTTGCTTTTAATTCATTATCGCCATCTTTCCAGTTCATGGTAACTGTCCAATCTGAATAATCAGAAACAGTTGTTTTATCTGTATTTAGTCCTTGTAAACCCACTTCTATTGGTGCAGAATCGCCAATAACACCCCAAGGTATATAAGTAACAATTAAACCTGTATTTGTGGTTTTCATTGTCATTGGATAATTGAATAAATTATCTGCATGATTTTCTTTGATTAATTTAGACCACCAATCGTTAGTTGGTATTGGTTTCCCTACTGCATTACCCGTAATTTGTGGAGAACCTGATGGAAAACCATTTCTACCAGCGCTATCTGCTCCTGGATAAATATTAGTATAGCTACCACTACCAACTTGAGTAGTTTGTGAAAAAATAGCATTTGAAAAACAAAATAATAATATTGTTATTAAAGGTTTGATATAAGTATGATACATGTGTATATTATTTTTCTTAAAACTATAACTATATAAACAACAAACCATAAAAAATCCCTATACAAAAGCTATACACTATAAGTTAAAAAACAATACAACATATTAAATTACTGTTATAACAAAAAACCCGTTTTGACAAGTTCAAAAAGGGTTTTAAATAAATTATACTTAGTATTTTAAAAATGCGTATCCATTTGTAAATATTGTAAAAACTCTTTTCTAGTTTCTTTTTCTTTAAATTTGCCTCCAAATTCAGAAGTTACGGTAGAGCTTTCGATGTCTTTAATTCCTCTAGAATTTACACATAAATGTTTGGCATCTATTACACAAGCTACATCTTCTGTACCCAAGGCCTCTTGCATTGCTTGTACAACTTGCATAGTTAAACGCTCTTGTACCTGTGGCCTTTTTGCAAAATACTCTACAATTCTATTCATTTTAGACAAGCCAATTACTTTTCCGTTAGAGATATAAGCAACATGTGCTCTACCAATAATTGGTAATAAATGATGCTCGCAAGTAGAATACACAACAATATTTTTTTCTACCAACATTTCTCCATAATTGTAATTATTATCAAATGTTGATGCAGATGGCATGTTTTTAGGATTTAAACCCATAAACAATTCATTTACAAAAGCTTTGGCTACTCTTTTTGGTGTGCCTTTTATACTATCGTCTGTTAAATCCATACCCAAAGTGTGCAGAATTTCTTTTACACTTTCTTGAATTTTGGTTATTTTTTCTTCGTCAGAAATAGCAAAGGCATCAGCTCTTAATGGAGTTTTTGCAGACGTTGCCACATGGTTTTCTCCTATTTCTTCAATTCTTTCGTCATTCATTTTGCTGTTCAATTCAAACATTTCAATCGTTTATTATTGTGCAAATTTACGTGTTTACAACGTATTATTAATCTTTTAATATAAATTATAGTTATAATAGAATAATTATTGATAAGATAAAACTTAATAAACTTTCCATTAGATTTCTCAACTTCACTTCGTTTAGTTCGAAATGATTGTTAACTATTCTTTAATATATCTAATAATTTAGATAAAGAACAATTTGTCTGTTCTCCAGAAATCATGTTTTTTAAAGTAAATTCTTGATTTTCTATTTCTCTTGAACCTACAATGACTACAAACGGAATTTCACGTTTATTCGCATAATTCATTTGCTTTTTCATCTTGGTATCGTCAGGAAATAATTCTGACTTTATGTTTTCTGCTCTTAATTTAGCAATGGCCTTCATAGCATATAGCGCTTCATTTTCTCCAAAATTGACAAACAATACCTTGGGTTTTGGTAAGTCTACAGCTTTAAACAAACCTAATTCTTCTAAAACTAAATAGATTCTATCTAAACCAAAAGAAATACCAACTCCTGAAACCTCTTTTAAACCGAAAATTCCTGTTAAATCATCATATCTTCCTCCGCCACCAATAGATCCCATTTTTACGCCTTTTGGCGCTTCTACTTCAAAAATAGCACCTGTATAATAGTTTAAACCTCGTGCCAAAGTTACATCTACTTGTAAATTTGCAGATTGTAAACTTAATTCTTCCACAGAATTAATTACAAAACGCAACTCGTCTACTCCTTTTGTTCCTTCCTCAGAAGTTTGTAACATTTGCGCTAAAGCATCTAAATTTTCTTGATTTGTACCATCAAAAGAAAATAACGGTTGTACTTTTTGAATCGCTTCTTCAGAAATTCCTTTGGATAGCATTTCTGCTTCTACCTTTTCTTTACCTATTTTATCTAACTTGTCTAGAGCAACTGTAAAATCAATTAATTTGTCCTGCGCTCCAATAACTTCTGCAATACCAGATAAAATTTTTCTGTTATTGATTTTGATGTTGGTATTTTCTAAACCTAAATTGGTAAAAACAGTATCATATAACTGAATAAATTCTACTTCTTGCCATAAAGATTTACTTCCTACAACATCTGCGTCACATTGATAAAACTCTCTAAAACGACCTTTTTGTGGTCTGTCTGCTCGCCAAACAGGTTGTACTTGATAGCGTTTAAAAGGAAACGTAATTTCGTTTTGATGCTGCACCACATATCTTGCAAAAGGGACTGTAAGGTCGTAACGCAATGCTTTTTCTGAGATTTGAGAAGTTATTTTTAAACTATCTTTTTCAGATAAATAATTTTCATCCGCTTTTGCTAAAAAATCCCCAGAATTTAAAATTTTAAAAATCAACCTGTCTCCTTCTTCACCATATTTTCCCATTAAGGTCGATGAGTTTTCAAAACTTGGCGTTTCAATCGGTTGAAATCCAAAAGTTTCGAAAGCAGTTTTAATCGTATTCATAATATAAGTACGATTGGCTACTTCTGTTGGCGAAAAATCTCTAGTTCCTTTTGGGATGCTTGGTTTCATTTAATAGTTTTTAGTTTTTTAGTTTTTAGTTCTTAGTTCTTAGTGAGTTTTACTCAGAACTTAAAACTTAAAATTCAACACTCGCAATTTTAAATTGCGTTGGCAAATATCGTGAAAAACTTATAAATTTTGAGGACTTGTATAGGTTTTATTTCTTCTTCTTAAAGAGTAAATAGAAGCGTTTAACTCGAAACCTAAAAGCAAAATAATGGCATTTAACCATATAAATAACATCAATATTAAAAGTGTACCAATAGAACCATACAATTCATTATATTTTGCAAATTCGTTTACATAATACCCAAACAAATAAAAAGTTAACACAGATAAAATAGTGGTTAAAACAGCACCTGGAGAGAAAAATCGAGAATGTTTCCCTTCTTTAACACCATAATGGTATAACATGGAAACAGTTAGAAAAATCATGCTTAAAAAAATAAAACCACGTCCCATTTGCAACCAAATTAAATTGTCTTCTAACCAACCTAAGGTTACCAAATCTTTTAAAATTAATTCAAAAAAGAAAATAAGCACCACAGCAAGAAAAAGAAAAAGAACAATTACAAAAGAAACCAACATCGCTATAAAATAAGCTCTAAACACATTTCTAACTTCTTTTACATGATAGGAATATTCGAAACCACCAAAAATGGCATTCACACCATTAGTCATTAAAAAAATAGAACCTATAAAACCAAAAGACAACAAACCACCATATTGATTATTGATAATATCTATCAACACAGAATCTACAGCATCAAAGGTTTTGGGTGGTAAAACATCAGAAATGATAGAAAGTAAGCCTTCTTGAGCACCATCTATAGGTAAAAATGGTATTAACGTTAGTACAAATAATAAAAATGGAAAAATTGCCATAAAAAAACTATAAGCAATACCTCCTGCTCTTGTAGTTAAGGCGCCTTCTACAATACCAATAAAATACATTTCTAAAACGTCATACAAAGACATGCCTTCTAAACCTGGGACTTTTATTTTTTTCCCCAGTTTTACAAACCAACCAATAATAGGTATTTGCTCTAGTTTATCTTCTACTTGTTTTGTCATAAGCCCCTTTGTCCTTTAGACATTTCCCCAAAGGAGAATATTTAGTCAATAATAATTTTATATTTTAATAACAATCCTGTAACATTTTGTTTACTAAATTTTGCTCCTTTCAACTTATTTTCTTCAGGAATTATGTTAAAATTATATGCAGTTCTAAAATCTGTCTTTTCTAAATTTGTACGATCAAAAATAGCATTTTTTAAATCAGAATTATCAAATAGAGAATTTGTAAGTGTGGTTTCAGTAAAATCTACTTCTTCTAAATTGCACTTTAAAAATTTAGTATTTGGTATTTTTAGTTGATAAAAAGACGAGAAGTTCAACTGACAATCTGTAAATTGAAACTGTAATAAAAATGGATCCACTTCATTAAATTTTACACCAATCATTTTACAGTTTTTAAAAGTAACATCTTTAAAAGCAGTATCTTTTACTATTGTATTGCTAAAATTACAATCTAAAAACTCACATTCTACAAACTGAATGTTAGAGGCGTGAATACCTTCGAAATTACAATTTACAAACGTACATTGGTCATATTCTCCTTTTTTGATTTTCGTTTTTGTAAAATCAATTTTAGTATACTCTTGATTATCAAAATAATTATCCATCATAAATACAACAACTTATTTTTGCTTCATTAACTTATAATTTAATTCGCTTTCTATTTTGTTTCCAGCAATATCTAAAAGTTCTAAATAATTATCATGTATTTGATATTTATAACCAATTTTACTCAATAATTCTAGTTGATTATTTTCTATTTTATAAGTTCCTTTTTTTACAAAAGGTTTTTCATCACCTCTACCCAAATAAATCGTTTGTAACTTAAATGTTTTATCTTTATTTAATGTTAATTCATTATTGATGCCTTTGCAATTAGCACAAGGTAAAACTCCTTTGTAAAAGCCAACAACATTAATTTTTTTACTTTCGCAGGATACAAAAATTGTAAAAATTAAACCTATAAGTAGCACTGCTTTTTTAATCATTTTGCACCAATTTAAATCGCTTTTAAACTTAAATCTAAATTATACACAGAATGGGTTAAAGCACCTGAAGAAATAAAATCTACACCACATTCTGCATATTTTCGGATGGTTTTTTCGTTGATACCTCCAGAAGATTCCGTTAAACATTGGTCTCCAATTAAGGCAACAGCTTTTCTGGTATCTTCGTAATTAAAATTGTCAATTAAAATTCTGTAAACACCATCATTAGAAAGAATTTCTTTAATTTCTGTTAAACTTCTTGCCTCTACGATTATTTTAATATCTAAATTTTTTATTGCCAAATATTTTTTTGTTTTGGTAATTGCTGCAGTAATTCCACCAGCAAAATCAATATGATTGTCTTTTATCATTACCATATCATATAAGGCGAATCTATGGTTTTCTCCACCACCAATTTTAACAGCCCATTTTTCTAAAGCACGAATTCCAGGTGTCGTTTTTCTGGTATCTAAAACCTTGGTTTTAGTTCCTTTTAATAAATCTGCAAAAAAAGCTGTTTTTGTAGCAACAGCACTCATTCTTTGCATCGCATTTAATACCAAACGCTCTGCCATTAAAATGGATTGTGATTTGCCTGAAACATGAAAAACAATGTCTCCGTATTTTACTTTTTCGCCATCATTAATAAAGGTTTCTACTTCTAAATCTTTATCAACATAAGCAAAAACTTGTTTTGCAAAGGCAACTCCTGCTATAATTCCCTCGTCTTTTACCAATAATTTTGCCTTACCTGTTGCATCTGCAGGAATACAAGAAAGTGAGGTATGATCTCCATCTCCAATATCTTCTCTGATGGCATTTTTTATAATTAGGTCTAATTCGTTTTGAAATTGTGCTGCTGAAATCATAATTCGTTTTTATTGCTGATGTAAAAATAACATTTTAATTACGAATTAAGAATTTTCAATTAGATGAATTAATTGCTAATTATAGATTGATAATTCGTAATTTTAAGCCATGAAAATAAAACTACTTGCTATAGGAAAAACCGACAATAAAAACTTAATTAAATTAATCGAAGAATATCAAAATCGATTGAAACATTATATAAGGTTTGAGTTGGAAATTATCCCTGATATTAAAAATGTTAAGAATTTAAGTGAGTTACAACAGAAAGAAAAAGAGGGCGAGTTGATTTTAAAAAAACTACAAAATACAGATCAGTTGGTTTTGTTAGATGATAAAGGAAAACATTTCACCTCTATTGAGTTTTCTAAATATCTTCAGAAAAAAATGAATGCTGGCATTAAACAACTGGTTTTGGTAATTGGTGGCCCTTATGGTTTTTCGGAGGCAGTTTATAAAAAAGCAAGTGGAAAAATATCTTTATCTAAAATGACATTTTCGCATCAAATGATTCGTTTGTTTATTGTAGAACAATTGTATAGAGGTTTTACAATTTTAAAAAACGAGCCTTATCATCATGAATAAATGATTATTTATTTTCTCTTTCAAAGAAATAAGCAACAAAAACAATTAAAATTATAGGAACCAAAATTGAACTAACAAAAAAGTTGCATAAAGAGACCCAACCAATCAATTGATTTCCACCTTCTGAAATAAAAACTAACTGACCTAAAGGCCCTTTAGAAAATAAAGTGTTTTGTACAAAATTCCATCCTAAATGTATACCAAATGGTAACATAATAGACTTTGTTTTAGCAGCTGCAAAAGCAAATGCATAACCCATGAATCCTGTTATAACAAACACAAAAAACATCACTTGAATATTACCAAAAGCCCCATAAGAAAACCAGTGATATACGCCGAATAAAACAGCAGAAATTAAGATACTTTTTTGATCTCCAATTTTTTTTATTAAAACAAATAAAAGCGCTCCTCTAAAAATTAACTCTTCTGTAAATACAGACTTCACATCCCACCAAAATGATTTTAAAATGATATGTCTTGTAATATCTCTATTTAAAATCCATGTTGATTTTTTTAACCACAACTCTAAATACTGAACTAAAAAGCATAATATACCTGTAATTAAAAAACCTGTAACAAACTGTATTAATCTTAATTTTAAAGGTAAAAAACCTAAAGCTAAAATATTTTTCTTTTCACTTATATACAGAATTATCCAAGAAATTATAAGTGCTACTAAAATGCCTAACATTTAAATAAAAAATTTAATTTGAATTATTTTTAATTTCTGAAAGTACTCTATAAATTAAAATAATTTCGAAAATTTCTGCTATAAATTGAGTTATCAAACCAACTGGCGATAAAATGATTGCCAGCAAACAAATTCCTGTTACAATTTCTATAATCCCTGTCCATTTTGCTACATCACCAAAATCCATCAATCTCTTAAAACCCATCCCTAACAAAATACTTAAAACTCCGTAAGCAATTAGTTTTGCCATACCAAAAACACCTAAAAACTTTTCCCAAACATATAAAGATGTAACATCTAATACAGAGAAGAAAAGTGTAAAAACCAATATTAAAAAAGCACTTATTTGCAATAAATAATTTTGATACAATGCACCAATTATTGCAAAACCTCTAAAGAAAAAGAATAATGAGATATATGAAACCGACTTAATAAGTATATAAATGCTTTTAAAGGTAATGCTTTCTCGCTCAAAGCTTAAAAATTCTGCACCAACTTCAAAGAAACCCGCTATAAAATAAACAATCCCAAAAATGAAAGCAACATTTAGTTGCTGTTTAATTCTGTCTGATTTAATTCCTAAAATGTTATCAAATTTATCAGAAATGTATTTTTTTTCGAAAATGATTTCATAATCAAAACCCAAAACTTCTAAAATGGATTTTATGGTATAACTTCTTGGAGCTACATCACCAGCTTCAATTCTTTGTATGGTTCTAACATTAATATTGCATTGCGCTACCAATTCTTCTTGAGTAAAACCTTTTTGTTTTCTAAGCTCTAAAATTTTCTGACCTAATTCTGGCTGTTTCATAATATGTAGTTTTTTAATTTCCATACAATGTTAGCTTAGTAAATTATATTGACAAATTATTTGAGGACTTTTTAACCCGACATTTTCACGACAAATCAATAATAGCAATGGTTTTAGCGTTTTATATTTTTTGCAATTTACCTAAATTATTTTGTTTTATTTACATATTGATAGATAAAAATTCCCCTGTAAATTGTTTACATTTGCTAAAAATCAATACACTTTTAATGGAACTCGTTTTTGCAACCAACAATCTAAACAAACTAAGAGAAGTACAAGAAATGTTATCTAATTCAATAAAAATATTGAGTTTAAAAGACATTAATTGTTATGATGAAGTTGATGAAACTGAAAACTCTTTAGAAGGAAATGCAAAATTAAAAGCCAATTATATTACTAAGAATTTTGGTTATAACTGTTTTGCAGACGATACAGGTTTAGAAGTAGAAAGTTTAGATGGAAAACCTGGAGTTTATTCTGCTCGTTTTGCTGGTGAGCCTGTAAATGCAGAAAATAATATGCAAAAATTATTATCAGAATTAAAAAATAAAACGAATAGAAAAGCACAATTTAGAACAGCAGTTTGTTTAAATATAGAAGGTAAACAGTTTTTATTTGAGGGGATTTGCAAAGGTGAAATTTTAACTAAAAAACAGGGCGAAAAAGGTTTTGGTTACGACCCTATTTTTAAACCAGAAGGTTTTAAAGAATCTTTTGCAACAATGAGTTCTGAAGAAAAAAACAAGATTTCTCATAGAGGAATTGCAATTCAGAAATTGGTTGAATTTTTGAATAATTATAAATAAATATTTATAAATCTCACAAGTTTAAAAAGCTGTGAGTTTTTTTACTACATGAAACAAAAAAACTACAAAAAACAATTTATTCTTTTATCAATTTTACTGATAATTTTATTTTTTGTAAATGTAAGTTTAGGCTCTGTTTCCATTCCCTTTAAAGACATTTTTAACACATTAATAGGTGATTTTTCATCCAAAGAAAGTTGGCAAACAATTATTTTACAATTTAGGTTACCCAAAGCAATTACCGCTATTTTAGTTGGTTCTGGTTTATCTATTGCAGGTTTATTAATGCAAACTTTATTTAGAAATCCGTTAGCAGGTCCATTTGTATTGGGTATTTCTTCTGGTGCTAGTTTAGGTGTGGCTTTATTAATTTTAGGATCTACTATTTTTGGTGGATTTTTTATGAGCACTTCGTTTTCTAATTGGTCTATACCTATAGCTGCCACTTTAGGCTGCTTTTTTGTTTTATCTGCAGTAATTATTGCTGCAAATAAAGTTAGAAACACCATGTCTATTTTAATTATTGGTTTAATGTTTGGTAGTGTAACTTCTGCAATTATTAGTGTTTTGGCGTATTTTAGTAGCTCTGAAAAAATTCAGCAATACTTATTTTGGAGTTTTGGTAGTTTGGGCAACCTCTCTTGGTATGAAATACTTATTTTTACTAGTATTTACCTTTTGGGCATTACAGGTACAATTTTTATTATAAAACCTTTAAATAGCTTTTTATTAGGAGAAAATTATGCCAAAAGTTTAGGAATAAATGTAAAAAGAAGTAGAAACATTATTTTGTTAATTACCAGTATTTTAACAGGAGTTATCACAGCTTTTGCTGGCCCAATTGCTTTTGTGGGTTTGGCTGTACCACATATTGCTAGAATTGTTTTTACCACCTCAAATCATAAAATATTAATCCCTGCAGTATTAATTTTAGGTGCCATCATTATGCTAATTTGTGATTGTATTGCACAGTTACCTACAAGTGAATTTACCTTACCCATCAATGCAATAACCTCATTATTTGGTGCGCCTATTGTAATTTGGTTGTTAATAAGAAAGAAAAAAATATTTGTTTAAAAATTTATATAATCACTAAAAAAGAACAACATATCATTTTAAAAACCAAAGATTTATCTATTGGTTATCAACAGAAAAAACAGCAACAAATTGTTTTGTCTGATATAAATATTGCTATAAAAAAAGGGAAATTAATAAGTATTTTAGGGAAAAATGGTAGTGGAAAATCGACACTATTAAGAACACTTTCTAAAGTACAAAAACCAATTACTGGCACAATTTTTTTTGAAGATAAAAATTTAAACAACTACTCAGAAAACGAACTTTCTAAAAAATTAAGTTTGGTGTTAACAGAACGTTTACCAGAAAGTCAACTAACTGTTTTCGAAATTATTGCTTTAGGTAGACAACCTTACACCAATTGGATAGATGCCCTAAGCAAAGAAGATCTTTTAAAAATAAATAATGCCATAGTACAAACTGAAATTACACATTTAAAGAATAAAAACTTTTATCAATTAAGTGATGGCCAATTACAACGTGTATTAATTGCAAGAGCCTTGGCACAAGATACAGA
The DNA here is from genome assembly GCF_965656025.1 of Polaribacter sp. Taxonomy (GTDB): domain Bacteria; phylum Bacteroidota; class Bacteroidia; order Flavobacteriales; family Flavobacteriaceae; genus Polaribacter. The sequence continues at coordinate 19,130 of NZ_CBFHJT010000033.1, read as the reverse complement.
AGTGATTATTTTAGATGAACCTACAGCACATTTAGACTTGCATCAAACCATTAATATTTTTACATTACTTAAAGATCTAGTAGATAAAACTGGTAAAACAATTATTTTATCTTCGCATCAAATAAACTTAGCGTTACAATTATCTGATCATATAATTTTATTAAAAGATAATAAGTTGTTGTATGGCAGTACAGAAACATTAATTTCGAACAATGCATTTGATGATTTGTTTCCAAATAAATTATTAAAATTTAACAAATCCTTACAACAGTTTGTAGTGAACAAAAATTAATTTTGATACCCATGTAACTTTTTGTTACATTTGAGTACTAATTACAACAAACAAATACTTTTTTAATCGATGAAAAAAATACTTTATGTTGCTAGTGCAGTCGCTTTTATGGCTTGTGGTTCTAGTAAAGATGCGTCTAATGACGATGCAAACGTAGATCAGGCTGCAAAATATGCTGCAACAATAACTGCAAAAGATTTAGGAGCACACCTTTTTACATACGCTTCAGATGAATTTGAAGGAAGAAATACAGGTGAGCCTGGACAGAAAAAAGCGGTAGAATATTTAAAAAACTTTTATGTTTCAGAAGGCATTGCATCACCTTTAGGTGGAGATGATTATTTTCAGGAAGTGCCTGCTGAATGGATCAATAAAAATACACGTAGAGGAAAGTTTAAAGATTCTGAAAACGTAGTAGCTTTTATTGAAGGATCAGAAAAACCAGAAGAAATTGTTGTTATTTCTGCACATTTAGACCATGAAGGGATTAAAAATGGAGAAATTTATAATGGTGCAGATGATGATGGTTCTGGAACAGTAGCGATTTTAGAAATTGCACAAGCATTTCAAATGGCTGCTAAAAATGGAAAAGGTCCAAAACGTTCTATCTTATTTTTACACGTAACAGGTGAAGAGAAAGGTTTATTAGGTTCTAAATATTATGCAGATGTAGATCCAATTTTTCCATTGGCAAATACGGTTTGCGATTTAAATATTGACATGGTTGGTAGAATTGATGATAGACACAAAGCCGACCCTAACTATGTATATTTAATTGGTTCAGACAAGTTAAGTACAGAATTACATGATTTATCAGAAAGAATAAACACTAAATACACCAACATCAATTTAGATTATAAGTATAATGATGAGAACGATCCTAATCGTTTTTACTACAGATCTGACCATTACAATTTTGCAAAAAACAATGTGCCAATTATTTTCTATTTTAATGGTACACATGCAGATTACCACAGACCAACAGATACACCAGACAAAATTAACTACGAGTTGTTAGAAAATAGAGCTCGTTTGGTATTTCATACAGCTTGGGAAGTTGCCAATATGGATACAAGAATTATTGCTGACAAAGCAGAAGTAAAAAAAGATACAAAATAAAATTTTTTACAATTATAAAAAAACCAAGCAATTTTAATTGCTCGGTTTTTTTATGTAAATATTGTACTTTTATTATTTAAACTCCAAATTGAGTTAAATGATGGTCTAAATGTTTGTAAAATGAGTTATTCCATTCTTTGGCTGTTAATTTACCAAAAGAGTGAGATTCTTTTCCCTCAAAGTGGTTCTCGCCTAATTGTTGGGTTTTCTCTAAATAACCGAGTAAACGCTGTTTTTCACTTTCAAAATCTTTTTCTTCTGTAATTAAAAATTGTGGTGCCGTTTTTCCGTTTTTAGGATATGGCTTTTCTGATACTACTGCATTTTTAATAAATGATTTTAAAATCCATCTTGTAAACTTGTTTGGTTTTGGATGGATGTTAGAGTACACCATTTCATAAGTTACATTACAATGTGCCAACATCTGGCCTACAGACATTTTACCCCAACTGGGTTGTGTATCTTTTAATAGATTTTCGATTCTTTTTTTTACTTCTTCAGTAACTTCTGTGTTAAAAATATTTTTCATAAAAAGTATTTTTAATGTAAAATTTTAAACAATAACTCCTTTAAAATGTCTTCTTGTGATTGGTTTGCTCCTACACCTTTGCTTTTAACGTCCGCATCTCTTAAAGCAGCAATAACTTGTGCAACTTTTCTCATAGGAAAGTTTCTGGCAGCTAAAAAGTATTCATCTACAAAATACGTGCTAACCCCTAAAGCTTTAGCAACAGAATTTTTAGATTTATCTTTTAAACCATGAAATAGCAATAGTTTGGTAAAAAAACCGTTGAGCAAAGAAATTGTCATTACTGTTGGGTTTTTCTTAGGGTTTTCTACAAAATAATTTATAATTCTGTTGGCTTTTAATACGTTCTTCTCTCCTATTGCTTTCTTTAACTCAAAATTATTAAAGTCTTTAGAAATACCAATATTTTCTTCTATGTGTACGTCTGTAATAATGGTTTCTTTTGGTAAAATCAACATCAGTTTGTCTAGCTCATTGGCAATTTTACTTAAATCTGTTCCTAAAAACTCCACCAACATTAAAGAGGCTTTGGGCTCTATTTGATATTTTTTTCCACTTAAAACTCTACGAATCCAGTCTGAAACTTGATTGTCGTATAATTTTTTACTTTCATAAACCAAACCTGTTTTTGCAATAGCTTTGTGTAACTTTTTTCTTTTGTCTAGCTTTTTATATTTGTAATTTAAAACAAGAACTGTAGTGGGTTGCGGATTTTCTGCATAAGAAACCAATTTTTCTATACTTCTGCTTAAGTCTTGTGCTTCTTTAACAATTAAAACTTGTTTTTCTGCCATCATTGGATAACGCTTAGCAGCACCTACAATATCTTCTATAGCAACATCTCTACCATACATTATTTGTTGATTAAAGCCCTTCTCTGCTTCATCTAATACATTTTCTTCAATAAAATCAGAAATTCTATCTATGTAGTAGGGCTCATCTCCCATTAAAAAATAGATAGGCTTTAATGCGCCTTTTTTAATATCGGAAACTATTGCGTTAATTTCGTTCATAAATACAAATGTAAATTTCTTGCCTTAAATTGACGAATAATTTTAAAAATCTTATCAAAATTTATTTATAGAATATCATAAGTAATGATTTTAGATATTATATAATATATATCTAAATACTTTTTTATTTAATCGTTTTAAATTGTGATATTCGTAACAATGAAAATGCAAGAATTAAATTTACCTTTTTTCCAATTTAAAATCAAAAACAAGGAAAATAAAACACTTATTTTTGATAGCTTAAGAAAAAAATATCTGGTTTTAACTCCAGAAGAATGGGTTCGTCAGCATTTTGTAAAATACTTAATAGACCACAAAAAATACCCAACTACTTTAATAGCTTTAGAAAAACAATTGGTGATTAATAATCGAAAAAAAAGAACCGATATTTTAATTTTTGATGCGAATGGCAAACATGATATAATTGTAGAATGCAAAGCGCCATCCATAAAAATTACACAAGATACTTTTGATCAAATTGCGCGTTATAATTTAAAATTAAGAGCAAATTATCTTATTGTTACCAATGGTTTAGAGCACTTTTATTGCAAAATGGATTTTGATAACGAAACTTATATTTTTTTAAAAGACATCCCTAATTACAAGTAATTTTCTGGTTCTATATTTTTTATTTCATATAATAATTTCCTTTTTAAATAGTAAATGTTGTTGATTATTAAGAAAAAATTAGAAGTTTAATAATTTTTAAAATGTAAATTCGCAACCTTGAAAACAGCAATTGTCATATTAAATTGGAATGGACAAAAACTACTTGAACAATTTTTGC
>NZ_CBFHJT010000033.1:13086-15292 GCF_965656025.1 Polaribacter sp. | reverse complement strand
AGAGGACGTGTTTTTAATAATTTAGAAAGAGATTCTGAACAATTTAATGATGTAAAAGATATTTTTTGGGCTTCTGGTGCTTGCTTGTTTATACGTTCCAAAGTATATCATCAAATAAATGGTTTAGACGAAGATTATTTTGCGCATCAAGAAGAAATTGATCTATGCTGGAGAACGCAAAATATTGGTTTTAAAGTAAAATATGTTGGCACTTCTACTGTGTTTCATGTGGGTGGTGCTACTTTGCAGGAAACGAATCCGCAAAAAACCTATTTAAACTTTAGAAATAGTTTATTAAATGTGGTTAAAAATGTTCCCAAAAAATGGTTTTTGTTTGTTATTTTTTCTCGCTTACTTTTAGACGGAATTGCAGGTATCAAATTCATATTAGAACTGAGACCAATACACACTTTTGCAATTTTAAAAGCGCATTTAAGTTTTTATAAAAACTTTTTTAAATTCTTAGGTAAACGAAGAAAATTACAGAAAAAACAAGATTATAATCTACATACCAGCATTGTTTGGCAGTATTTTATTTTGGGTAGAAAGAAGTTTGATGAATTGAAATAATTCAATTTTAACAATAACTAAAGAATATCTAAACTCCCTTTACCTTCTCTAATAATTACTGGTATGTCTGTTAAATCTATTACTGTAGAAGGTTCATTATCACCATAACCACCATCTACCACTACATCTACTAAATTTTGCCATTTCTCGAAAATAAGTTCTGGATCTGTAGTATACTCTAAAACATCATCATCATCTCTAATAGAAGTAGAAATTATTGGGTTGCCTAACTCTGCTACCAAAGTTCTAATAATTGTGTTATTTGGTATACGTATACCAACTGTTTTTTTCTTTTTAAATACTTTTGGCAAGTTATTACTACCTGGCAAAATAAAAGTATAAGGTCCTGGTAGTGCTCGTTTTAAGATTTTAAATGTGGCAGAATCTATTTGCTTTACATAATCAGAAAGATGGCTTAAATCGTTACAAATAAAAGAAAAATTGGCTTTTTCTAATTTTACGCCTTTTATTAAAGCAATTTTTTCTAATGCTTTTGTATTGGTAATATCGCACCCCAAGCCATACACTGTATCTGTTGGATATATTACCAAACCACCCGATTGTAAAACTTTTACAACCTTGGCTATTTCTTTTGGATTCGGATTTTCGTTATAAATTCTAATAAATTGCGCCATAATCTGATCTATTAAAAGATGCCTATAAAAATACAAAAAACTCAGCTTGTTTTGCAAACTGAGTAATCTATATAAGGGAAGTTTTTAAGTTTAGGATTTATCTACCAACCTAAAACCTTCTCCATGAATGTTTAAAATTTCTACATTTTCATCTTCTTTTAAGTACTTTCTCAATTTTGCAATGTACACATCCATACTTCTAGAAGTAAAATAATTGTCATCTCTCCAAATTTTTGTCAATGCTAATTCTCTAGGCATTAAGTCATTTTTATGAATGGCTAACATGCGTAACAATTTACTTTCTTTTGGAGACAGTTTGGTTGGCTCTCCATCTTCGCCAACAGATAAATGACGTAGTTTAGAGTTAAAGAAAAAGCCTCCAATGGTAAACTCAAACTGTTCTGTTTCTGCAGTAGTTTCAGATTCTTTTCTTTGTAAGATTGCTTTTATTTTGTGCAATAAAACTTCAGAATCAAAAGGTTTATTTAAGTAATCATCTGCACCCACAGAATATCCTCTTAAAACATCTTCTTTTAAGGTTTTTGCAGTTAAAAAGATAATTGGCACTTCTTTGTTTGTGCTTCTAATATCTTGTGCTAAAGAAAAACCATCTTTTCTAGGCATCATAACATCTAAAATACATAAATCGTAATCGCTGTTTTTAAACATTATAAGACCTTCTATACCGTCTTTTGCATGTGTTACGTTATAATCGTTTAACGCTAAATAATCTTTTAGAACCGTTCCAAAATTTGGATCGTCTTCTACTAATAAAATTTTTTTACTTCCCATTTTTTTATCTATTTATTTTGTTATTTTTATATTAAAGGTAATTTTACTGTAAATATGCTTCCTTGTCCTTTTTCACTCTCTACAAATACGGTACCATGATGTTTTTCTACAATTTCTTTTACGTATGCCAAACCTAAACCATGGCCCTTTACATCATGTATATTTCCTTTTTGCTCTCTATAGAATTTATTAAATACTTGTTTTTGTAC
>NZ_CBFHJT010000033.1:0-12990 GCF_965656025.1 Polaribacter sp. | reverse complement strand
GGTACTTTCTGTATACACATCTATAATTGGTGCATCTGTAGAATATTTTATCGCATTTTCTAACATGTTTACAATAACATTTGTAAGATGAAATTGGTTACCAGGCAATTCTGATACTACTGCTTTAAAATGTGTGGTTACTTTTCCTTTCCTATCTGCAATTAATAAGCTTACATGCGAAATTGCATCTTCTATTATGTCGTGTAAATCTATCGTTTCCTTACTTAAGTCTAATTGATTTTTTTCTAGTCTAGAAATTCTTAATACATTTTCTACTTGAGAGTGCATTCTTTTGTTTTCATCTCTAATCATTTGAACATAACGTAATACTTTTTCTGTATCTCCTAAAATTTTAGGATTTTTAATGGAGTCCGTTGCCAAGTTTATAGTGGCAATTGGTGTTTTAAACTCATGAGTCATGTTATTTATGAAATCCGTCTTTATTTCAGAGATTTTTTTCTGTCTAATTAACTGATATAACGAACTAGAAAAAGCAATGATAATAATGAATATAAAAAATAAAGACAATAAAAGAATACTAGAAATATCTGATAAAATATGCTCGTTTTTATTAGGAAAAGTTACATATAAATTATACGCTACATTGCCTTGTGCGTCATTAAACAAAGGATATTTATAACTATTTTTTGTATTGATAGTATAATAACCAGATTTTAATTTAGTTGCTAAATCTTCTCTTGTATAAACTCCATATTTAAAGTCTAGATTGATGTTTCTTTTTACGAGTTCTTCTTTAATTACATTATTCAACTCGTTATTACTGATTCTTTGATGTATGGGTTTTCTACTGTTAAAGTCTTTAAATATTTCTGTTATTTGTAACTCTTCTAAGTTGATGAAATTTTGAGTAAAACTATATCTAGATTCATCTTTTGAAGAAAACAAACCATCTATACTAGAATATATTTTAGTTTGAAAAAAATCTTTTTTACCAGAAAGTCTTTTGTAAATAACGGAGTCGTTATCTAAAATATCAGTTGGTAATTTAAAGTTTTCTTCTAAAATAGTTGTACCATAAGTAAATTTTTGCTGGGTAACTGTATCTATTTCTTGTATCAAAAAATTTTTCAATTGGGCATTGTCTGGCATGCCTTTTTCTTTGATAAAACTTCTTACTTTTTCTTGAAAAACAGCAGTCTCTTTTTCATTAATTCTTTCAGCTGTTCTACCTAAAGATTTTTGTACATCGTTTTTAAATTGTTCCTGCTTACTTTCTAGTGCATTGTTTATCCAATACAGCTGTACAGCAATAATTCCTATTAAGGAAATGCTCATCAGCACAACTATAATAACAAACATTTTTTTACGCATAAATCAAAGTTAATACATTCAAAAATTCCAATTGATGAATTTAACTTAAATTAACTGATTTACTGAAATTTTAAGTGTTTTTTAACAACTTAATTGAACTTTATAAAAAGTGGGTTGCTTTTTCTGTTAAAATATTATGAATCTTTCGAACTTGATTTTTGGTGTTCTCTAAAGAGGAATTGATTATTAAGTAGTTAGATAAAAGTAACTTTTTATCTTCTTTCCATTGGTTTTTTATTCTAGCCAAAACTTCCTTTTTATCAACGGAATCTCTAGCCATAACTCTTTGTATTCTTTCTGATAAATCAACATAAACACTAATAATAAAATTGAATTTTTCTGAAGAATTACTTTCAAATAAAATAGCACTTTCGTATAATATATAATCTTTATGTTGATTGCTTTTTACAAAGTTGGCAAAATGCTCTTTTACAGCTGGATGCACAATGTTGTTTAAAGATTGAAGTTTTTCTTTATTATTAAACACCAACTGCCCAATATATTTTCTATCTAAAATATTATTTTTGTAGGCTTTTTCGCCAAACAAGTCTATAATTTGTTGTTTAATTTTAGCCGATAAATTTATAAGTTTTTTAGCTTCAGCATCAGCAATATAAATGGCGACATTTGTATAATTACTAAACAACTTAACTACGGTTGTTTTACCACTGCCAATGCCACCTGTTACACCTACAATCATCTTACTTTTCAATTAAATAATCTATTTTATTAGGCACTAGTTTATAGCTCTTAATAATCTCTGGCTTACTAATTACTTTGGGTATTAAGTAGTTTAAATTATTTTTTTGGGTTGTATTGTAATCACAAACAATTTGAAAGGAATTGGCATTTATTTTATTAAAATGAGACAAACCAACTATAAAAACCACAGATACTTTTTTAGAAAGTGTATTTATAGTAAGGTTTTCTGGAACGTTTATAATATTGTAAGGTACTATTAATGTGCCTTCTGTAAATTTTTCTACTTTACCAGTTACTATAACTTTTTGCTTGCTAAACTTTAAATTTTTAATGTCTTTTGGCTTTTTTAAAGCTACACTCTTTTCGAAGTCGTTTTTTAAATCAGTTAGCACTAAAGGATTCATTTCTACATTTTGTAATGTCTTAATATAGTTTTCTGGCCCATAAACTAAAACACTGTCTGGTTGTATTTTAATTTTTTCAGACAAATCATACCCAACATGGTATTTGAGATCTACATTTGGTTTTATTACTACTTTTTTTGTTACCAAACTACCTAAATCTAAATACAAAGTATCTTTTATAATTTCTTGTAAATCCACACCACTTGGTAATTGTTGTTGTACACTTGCTTTTTGTGTTCTAGGTAAAACGAAGTATTTAGTCCCTTTTTTTCTATTTAATTTTGCACTATTTATAGCTATTTTTTTGGTGTTTAGTCTTGTTTTTAAAATTTTAAAACCACTTGCTTTTACCACTAAATTTAAATCTTTTTGGGGTGTAGATTGTAAAATTTTATCTTTTGATATACCTGTATAATTAATAGGAAAGTTTATGGTGATTACATATTCTTTAGAAAGTGTAATTAAAAACCATATTAATATAGAGGCAAGTAAAAAACCTAAAAAAGTTCTAGAAATTTTATTTTTTGTTTTCACAGATTATAATTAATAATATGCAATCTACACAAAAGCTATCAAACAAAAAAGTGAGTAACATTTAAAATATTACTCACTTTTTAATTCTATTAATTACCAATTATTTTTTTGCCTTTGGTAAGTATTTTTTACTTAATTCCATAGAAATTGAAGAACGTTCAAATTTTATTTTTCCTGCACCAGTTTCTATAGTTACTGTATTATCTGTAGTATTAACTTCTGTAATTTTACCATGTATACCGCTTGAGGTAACTACTTTAGAGCCTGTCTTAATTTCTGTTTGAAACGCTTTTTCTTTTTTCTGACGATTCATTTGTGGTCTTATCATAAAAAAATATAAAACCAATAACATTGCTGCAAATGGCAACATACTCATTATGCCTCCTGCTGTTTCTTGTAAAAATATTGTGTATAACATTGTATTATTTTGCTTTTGGTGTTACCATACCTTTAAGTGTTAATATTTCTCTACCAGATTCTGTATTAGTTACTAAAGTAATGTCTTTTCGTTGTCTGTTTCCTTTTCCTGCTGTATTAAACCTAACTTTTACTTCTTTAGTTTCTCCCGGTTTAATAGGTGCTTTAGGCCATTGAGGCACTGTACAACCACAGGTTACTTGTGCATCTGTAATAACTAAATCTGTTTTACCAGAGTTTGTGATGTTAAATATTTTCTCTACAATTTCACCTTCGTTTACGGTACCAAAATCATATACTTTTTCATCTACTGAAATAGAAGCTGTGCCTTTTTTAATTTCTGCATCTCTATTTTTTGCATTTGTTAAATTGTCTTTATTAATTTTTGCAGAGGCATTTCCATTTCCGCAAGAAATTAAAAGACTAGTTGTAACAAATAAAAACGATAATAATGTTATTTTTTTCATTGTTTAATTTAATTTATGGTAAAAATAATAAATAATTTTTTGTTGTTATAATTAAATAAGACCTCTGCCTATTTTTACTATTTTTTTATTGGCTATAAACTCTTTAGATATTTTATCTAAAACACCATTAATAAAATAACTGCTTTTTGTGGTAGAGTAATCTTTAGAAATTTCTATATATTCATTTATAGTTACTCTTGTTGGTATAGAAGCAAAGTTTACAAACTCTGTAATTGCCATTTTAATTAAAATCATGTCTATACCTGCAATTCTATCAGCTTCCCAATTGGGTGTTTTTTCCTCTATTTCTTTTTGATATTCTGCTTGTTTTAAAACTGTTTTTCTGAACAAATTACTAACAAAATCTTCATCATCTTTATCTTTATACAAAGTACCTAAAATAAAAGGTTTTCCTTCTTTTTGTTTACTTAAACTTTTAACTACCCATGTGTTTACAAACGGAATATCATCTACCCAAGTAATCATTTTATCTTCAAAATAATCTGCCAACTTTTCATTGGGTGCAATTATTTCTTTAAAAAAATCGATAACAAATGCTTTGTCTTGTTTAAAAGATTGCTCTTCTATTGCTAGATATTTTTTATATAAATCACTTTTAACTAAATCATCAAAAATAATTTTTACATACTCGTTATCTAAAGACCAGTTGTTTATTTTATTTACTTCTAAATAACTTTCTAGACTAATACTTTCTGCAATGGCATTTATAAGTGTATTATCTAAAAATTTTGTGTTTGGCTTTAAATCTTCTTGGGTTGCAAGAATTTTCTTTTTAGATAAAGCAATTTTTTTAGCCGCAAATTTTTGAACCTCAACCAATAATTGAAGGTTCAAAACATATAAGTCGAACATTTTTAAAATACTATGTTTTAAAAATTTTTCTTCTCTAACAAGGTCATCATTTTTAGATTGTGCCATTGCATAGACAGACTGCATTACTTTAACTCGAATATGTCTTCTGTTAATCATGTTTAAAGAACTCTATAAAATACTGAGAATTTTTTTCTCTAATTACGTGGCAAAAATACTATTATTTTGTTTCTAAACGTATATGAATGTAGTACTTTTTTTATGAATTTTTTAAGAAGTTCTAACCATTAAAAACTACCTTACTTTTACTTTTAATAATGTATCTTCGTAACTTCTAAAAAACAAAAAAAATCTTAAAACAAACTATAACGTTTGAAAGCTCTAAAATACATTAATAAATTTTTTATAAAGTACAAATGGCGTTTACTAGTTGGTATTCTGATTACCGTTTTATCTAAACTTTTAGCGTTAAAAGTACCCCAAATTGTAGGCGATTCTTTAAACATTGTCGAAGACTACCAAAATGGCGTTGTTACAGATTATGACGCTGTAAAACATCAATTATTAATAAATGTTTTAATGATTGTTGGTGTTGCGCTATTAGCAGGTTTTTTTACCTTTTTAATGAGACAAACTATTATTGTAACCTCTAGACTGGTAGAATTCGATTTAAAAAACGAAATTTATCAACAATACCAAAGATTATCTTTAAATTTTTACAAAAAAAACAGAACAGGAGATTTAATGAATAGAATTTCTGAAGACGTTTCTAAAGTAAGAATGTATGTAGGACCTGCGGTGATGTACAGCATGAATATGATTGTACTTTTGGTAGTTGGTTTTACACAAATGATAAACATAGATATTAAATTAACTATGTACACATTAATACCTTTCCCTGTATTATCTATTTCCATTTTTGTGCTTAGCAAAGTAATCCATAAAAGAAGTAGTATTGTACAAAAATACCTGTCTCATTTAACCACTTTTAATCAAGAGTTTTTTTCGGGTATTAGTGTTGTAAAATCTTATGGTATAGAAAAATCCATTATTAAAGAGTTTGATGATTTAGCAGACAAAAGCAAAGAAAAAAACATACACTTACAGCAGGCAAATGCACTGTTTTTTCCGTTAATGATTCTTTTAATTGGTTTAAGCAACTTGATTGTAATATATATAGGTGGTAAACAATATATAAATGATGAAATTCAGATAGGAACCATCATCGAATTTATGTTGTATGTAAATATTTTAACCTGGCCAGTTGCTGTTGTAGGTTGGGTAACCTCTATGATACAGCAAGCAGAAGCATCTCAAGCAAGAATTAACGAGTTTTTAGATGAAGTACCAGAAATTAAAAACAACACAACCAAAACCACAAATCTAAAAGGAAAAGTAGCTTTTAAAGATGTAACTTTTACTTATGATGATACAAACATAACTGCTCTAAAAAACATTAATTTTTCTGTTGATATTGGCGAAACAGTAGCCATTTTAGGGAAAACAGGTTCAGGAAAGTCTACTATTATTGAACTTATTGCACGTTTGTACGACACTAAAAATGGTTCCATTCTTATAGATGATGTACCTATTGAAGATTTAAACTTAAACAATCTTAGAGATCAAATTGGTTTTGTGCCTCAAGATCCTTTTCTATTTTCAGAAAGTATTGGTAACAATATTAAGTTTGGTAAAGAAAATGCAACAGACGCAGCTATAATACAAGCTGCAAAAGATGCTGTTGTTCACGATAATATTATAGATTTCCCTAAAGGATATGACACCATTTTAGGAGAAAGAGGCGTGACACTTTCTGGAGGACAAAAACAACGTGTTTCTATAGCAAGAGCGATTATAAAAGATCCTAAAATTTTAATTTTTGACGATTGTTTATCTGCCGTAGATACAGAAACCGAAGAGAGAATTTTAGAAAACCTGAAAAAAGTATCGCAAAATAAAACCACTTTTATCATTAGTCATAGAGTTTCTTCTGCAAAAAATGCAGATAAAATTATTGTATTAGATAATGGCAAAATAATACAACAAGGTACTCATAATCAACTAATAACAAAAAAAGGATATTATAAAGAATTGTACGAACAGCAACTTTTAGAAAAAGAAAATTAATCTTTAACATTGCTACGTAAAATATTTTATTAGATTTGTTACCATAAAAATTATTATATAACTACTATTTTTAAATAACATGGCAGAGAGAGTTGAACAGGAAGAAATCTTTTCACAAGTATTAAGAGCAGGAAGAAGAACTTATTTTTTTGATGTAAGAGCTACAAAAGCAGACGATTACTATTTAACAGTTACAGAAAGTAAAAAATTTACACATGATGATGGAACTTTCCATTATCAAAAACATAAAATTTACTTATACAAAGAAGATTTTACAGATTTTCATGAAATGCTTAAAAAAGCAACAGACTATATTATAGCAGAAAAAGGGAATGAAGTAATTAGCGAGCGTCATCAAAAAGACTTCAAAAAAGAAGAACCTAAAACTGACGATGATGTAAAATCTGCTGAAAGTTTTACAGACGTTTCTTTTGACGATATATAAATACCAATGGCTTACTACCATTTTTTAAAACTAAACTTTTTAGTTTTAAGGTAATATTTCAATTCAAATTCAATTTTACACACTAAAAAACCACAAACATATTGTTTGTGGTTTTTTTATATTTGTGTTACAACACCTTTTTTATAGTTTGTGTTTTAGAAACAGTTTCTTGCCACTCTTTTTCAGGCACACTATCTTTGGTAATACCACCACCTACATAAATAGTGGCTTTGTTATTTGCCATAGACATACAACGCAAATTAACAAATAATGCTGTTTTTTTAGTAGCTAATTTAGAAGTATTAAAATTTAATTCTCCCAAAAATCCTGTATAAAAAGACCTATTATAATCTTCATTTTTTATTATAAAATCTTTAGCTGTGTCTCTTGGCAAGCCACAAACAGCAGGTGTTGGATGCAAAGCTCTAATTAAACTTTTTAAGGAAGCATCTGTTTGCAATTGTCCTGTTACCTGAGTTTTTAAATGCAATAAATTGCCCGCTTTTACAGTTTCCGTTTTATCTATTTTTAAAGATGTTGCAATACTTTGTAGCTGATTTTCTATAAAATCTGTTACCAATTGTTGTTCCTCTAGTTCTTTACGTTTCCAAACAGGTTGGGTGTTTTCTTTACACAATTGTGTACCCGCCAAAGACATGGTTTTAAAAACGTTATTTTCTGCTTGTAGCAAGGTTTCTGGTGTTGCACCAAACCAAAGACCTACTTTTGGATGATACCAAACATATACAAACGCATTGTTGTAAGAAACTAAAAGTTTTTCATAGATTTCTATAATATCTAATCCAGAAAGAGCTACTTCTTCTTCTCTAGAGATAACCACTTTTTTAAGCTCAGAATTTTTAATTGCAGTAATAGCTTTTGCAACAATATCTATATGTTTTACTTTTGATGACGAATCAGGTTCTAAAGGATTATCGTTAAAATCAATGGTATCTAATTGTATTTTTTCTAATAAAAAAAGCGCCTTTCTCATTGGAAAAAGAACTGTTTTTTCATCAGAATTAAAAGGTGCAAATACAAAACCTTCTTCATTAAAATTTGTTGCAAAATCTAAAGAATCATCTGGTAATAAAAAACAAGCAACATTTTTTATATTTGGTTTTCTGTAAGCTACAAATGGTAATTTATTTTGGTAACTATTAGTTAATTTATTAAAAATATCAATCAAAATAAGAGTTACTTTTTAGAAATATTTAAAACAATATTGGTCATTTTTGCCACGGAAATGAGTTTTTCTTCTTCATCTACAATAGTCACTTCCCATAAATGAGTGGTTCTCCCTTTATGAATGTTTTTTGCAGTAGCAAAAACAACCCCTTCCTTTTTACTTTTTATGTGATTTATAGAAAGTTGTATACCATTTATAAATTGCGCTTTATTATCAATAAAAAAATTAGAAGCAGCACTCCCCACACTTTCTGCCAATGCCGCAGTTGCACCACCATGCAATTGCCCATAAGGTTGATGTACTTTACTAGTTACAGGCATTTTTGCAGTTAAAAAATCTTTACCAACGTCAATATATTCAATATCAAGAGTTTCCATTAGCGTGTTTTTAGAACGCTCATTAAATGCCTTTAAAATTGCAGATTTATCCATATTAGCTTGTTTACAATGTAAAAATACGTATAAAAAATTGTATTTTTGTTGCAGAAAAGTTAAAGCATTTTATGTACAAAATCCGTGTAATTTTAGACACTCAAGAAGACGTAATTAGAACCTTGTTAGTAAACGATTCTTTTAATTTAGAAGACTTGCATTTTACAATTGCAAAATCTTTTGGTTTCGAAGGTCAAGAAATGGCTTCTTTTTACAGAACAGATGAAGAATGGAATCAAGGAGAGGAAATTCCGCTTTTTAACATGGCAGAAGCTGGAGAAGGTATTTCTATGCAAACCTGTTTTTTAAAAGAAACCTTACCTGCAATTAATACCAAGTTAATTTATGTATACGATTTTTTAAACATGTGGACTTTCTATGTAGATGTTGTAGACATTACACCAGAACAAAAAGACAATTTACCACAAACGATACTTTCTGTAGGACAAATACCAAATGAAGCCCCAGAAAAAGAATTTATTGCCGATAAATTAGACGATAATTTTGGTGATGAAGGAGATATAGATGATGAATTTGGTCATTTTGATGATGATTTTGATTTTAATGAATATTAAATTATTTTGTAATTGTTTTCAATAACTACAATCTATCCTCTTTGTAAAACTTCTAATAAATTCTTAATTTTTGCTTCAATTTAGCTTTTACACGATTAAACTATTACACAGTTTAACAATTTAAAAGTAACAAAATTGTAAATTAGTCGTCTAAAATATATAATCGACTAAAACAATTTCTTTGGAAACTATCTTATCACTCAAAAACCTTGATAAAAAATACGGATCTGTACATGCAGTAAACAACCTTTCTTTTGATATACAAAAAGGGAATGTTTACGGTATTTTAGGTCCAAATGGAAGTGGAAAATCGACCACTCTAGGAATCATTTTAAACGTTGTAAACAGAACTTCTGGCGAGTTTTCTTGGTTTGATGGCAAATTATCAACTCACGAAGCATTAAAAAAAGTAGGTGCTATTATAGAACGCCCTAACTTTTATCCTTATATGACTGCAGTACAAAATTTAAAATTGATTTGTACAATTAAAGGGATTTCTAACGATAAAATAGACGAAAAACTAAAAACAGTAAATCTTTACGAAAGAAGAGATAGCAAGTTTAAAACTTACTCTTTGGGTATGAAACAACGTTTGGCAATTGCATCTGCATTGTTAAATGACCCAGAAATTTTAATTTTAGACGAACCCACAAATGGTTTAGATCCTCAAGGAATTCATGAGATTCGTCAAATCATTCAAAAAATTGCAAGTACAGGTACCACAATTTTATTAGCCTCTCACCTATTAGATGAAGTAGAAAAAGTTTGCTCTCATGTAGTAGTAATTAGACAAGGTGTAAAATTATACAGTGGTAGAGTTGATGAAATGACGGCTTCTAATGGTTTGTTTGAACTTAAAGTAGCCAATAACGAGACTGCTCTTTTAGACGAATTAGAAAAACATCCTGCTATTTTAAAAGTTACCAAAGAACACGAAACTATTATTGCCACACTTAAAGACGCAATTTCTGCAGAAGAAATAAACACCTATTTATTTAACAAAGGCATCGTTTTAAGTCACTTAGTAAAACGTAAACCAAGTTTAGAGCAGCAATTTTTAGATTTAACCAACAACAACTAATCAACCGAATGTTAGTTCGAGCGCAATCGAGAACAAATTCATAAAAAACATAAAAGTCATGTTAAGACTACTTACTATAGAATTTCATAAATTAAAACACAATAGAGCTAGTAAAGTTTTATCTATTATTTACTTTGGCTTATTAACCTGTATTGCGTTAATTGCAGCCATAAAATTTGATATTGGTCCTATAAAATTTCACTTAGCAGAAGTGGGTATTTTCAACTTTCCATACATTTGGCATTTTAATACTTTTATTGCTGCCATTTTAAAGTTTTTTCTACTATTAGTAATTGTTTCTATGATGGCTAATGAATATAGCTACAAAACATTGAAGCAAAATTTAATAGATGGTTTAAGTAAAAAAGAATTTATACTTTCTAAATTTTACACTGTAATAGTTTTTGCTTTAGTTTCTACTTTATTTGTATTTATAGTATCTCTTATTTTAGGTTTTGCTTATTCAGATTATGATGAATTTGCCATTATAACCACAGATTTACAATATCTTTTTGCTTTTTTTATAAAACTAGTAGGTTTCTTTTCTATGGGTTTGTTTTTCGGTATTTTGGTAAAACGTTCTGCATTTGCAGTTGGTGGTATGGTTGTCTGGTTTTTTATTGAAAGCATTTTTAAAGGATATCTATTTTGGACATTTAAAGACGCAGAAAATATTTCAGAAAAAGTAGATAGTATTATGCAATTTCTGCCTTTTGAAGCCATGTCAAATTTAATTAAAGAACCTTTTTCTAGATTAGGTGCAGTAAGATCTGTGGCAAATCAAATAGGAGAAACTTTTACTAAAAGTTATGATGTAGAATTTTCTAATATTGCGATTGTTTCTGTGTGGACGTTCATCTTCATCTATTTATCTTTTACACTGTTAAAAAAGAGAGATTTGTAGTACTTTTTAAATATATTTGACGTTTAGAATAGAAATACCGTCAAATGAAGAAAATATTACCTCTACTTATACTATTTATTACATTTAATGCATTTTCACAAAAAGAAGCCAATTTTTGGTATTTTGGAAACGGCGCAGCTTTAGATTTTAACTCTGGTAATCCAGTTCCTGTTAATGGAAGTCAATTAAATACGCTCGAAGGTTGCTCTTCTTTTTCTGATGCGGATGGTAATTTATTATTTTATATTGGAGCACCAACTTCAGATGGACGAAATTTAACTATTTGGAATAAAAATAACTTACCAATGCCAAATGGTACTGGTCTAGAAGGAGATTCCTCTAGTTCTCAATCTGCTTTAACAATTCCTGCACCTGGAAAACCAAATATTTATTACTTATTTACAGTTGGAGCACAATCTAGTGATAATGCTGGTTTTTGGTACTACACAATAGATATGTCTTTAAATGGTGGTTTAGGAGATGTTGTAAGTGGTCCTGTAGTTTTAGGAAATAGTTTAGACCACCCAACCTGGTCTGAAAAGGTAACCGCAGTTAGAGCAAAAGATTGTAATACATTCTGGGTTATTTCTGCACATGGTAGTAATTTTTATGCATATAAAGTAAATGATCAAGGAGTTAGTATTAGCGATCCTCAAATAAGCACAATAATAGGTTACAATGCAAGTAACGATCCTAGAGGATACTTAAAAGTTTCTCCTGATGGAACAAAATTAGTTTCTGGAAACATGGCGAATGGGGCATATTTATTCAATTTTAATGATGATACTGGAGAAGTTACCAACTTTAATAATACAACATTTGCAAATCAATTTAATGTAAATGGTAATGTGTATGGAGTAGAGTTTTCTACTTCAAGCAGAAGACTATATTTATCAACTGGTAATTTTAATGCTTCTTTAGAAAGATTATATCAGTTTGATTTAACAAAATCAACATTAACAGAAATTAATGCCAGTAGGTATACAGTCCATCAATATGGAAATACTAGAGGAGCTTTACAGTTGGGGCCTGATGGAAAAGTATACTGGACTTCAAATAATTCTAATTTTATAAGTGTTATAAACAAACCAGAAGAATTAGGAGCAGCATGCGATTACTCTCATCAAACTGTAAAAGTAGGTGATGGTTCTATTACTGCGAGTCAAGGTTTACCTCCATTCTTATCATCTTTGTTGCTACCTATAGAAGTAAAAGATGTTGATGCAGATGTTGTTATAAACAACCAAGATTTAGAATTTTGTATTGGACAAGATAAAACCATTGCACCAGAAACAATTTCTGGGTCTAATGTTACCTATGAATGGACTTTTGATAATGGTACTAACACAACAGTAGAAGCCAATACTCCAAATTTAATTTTAAACAATATTAGTACTGCAGATGCTGGTAAATATACATTGGTTGTAAACCTAACTGATGATTGTGGAAACGTTACAAAATACGAGGCTACTTTTAATGTAGGAGTATTTGAATCTGCTGTTGCTATAAAACCAAGCGATATTATTTTTTGCGATACAGACAATGACGGTT
>NZ_CBFHJT010000032.1:20264-31753 GCF_965656025.1 Polaribacter sp. | reverse complement strand
TAATCAGTTTGTTAATAATTATTCCTTTTTTTGTAACTTAGAAATTGTAAGATATGAAGCGAATTGTTGTTTTTGCATCTGGTTCTGGATCGAACGCAGAGAATATTATTAAGTTTTTTAATCACACTAAGAACGCTAAGGTTACTATGGCATTGTGTAACAATGAACATGCCAAAGTTTTTGATAGATGTAAAAAACTAAATACCAAATGTTTACATTTTACTAGAAATGATTTTTCTAAAACAGATACGATATTAGAATTACTAAAAAAAGAGGCAGACTTTGTTGTTCTTGCTGGTTTTTTATGGAAAATTCCAGAGAAAATTATAGCTGCTTTTCCCAATAAAATTATCAACATTCATCCTGCATTGCTACCAAAATATGGTGGGAAAGGTATGTATGGCATGCACGTTCACAAAGCTGTTGCAGCTAATAAAGAACTAGAAACAGGTATCACCATTCATTATGTGAACGAAAACTATGATGAAGGTGCTATTATTTTTCAGGCAAAAACTGCATTAACTGATCAAGATACTCCAGAAACTATTGCAGAAAAAATTCACATATTAGAACAACGTTATTTTCCTAAAGTTATAGAAGAAGTAATTTTATCTACGAATGAGTAAAAAGAAGTTTTATGTAGTTTGGAATGGCAGGAAAAAAGGAGTTTTTACTTCTTGGAAGGTTTGTAAAGCACAAATTGATGGTTTTGAAAACGCACAATACAAATCTTTTAGCAGTTTAGATGAAGCCGAAAAAGCATCCAAAGGAAAATACGAAGACTATAAAGGTAAAAACACCAAAAAAGCTACTTTATCTGCTAAAGAAAAAGCTACGTATGGTAAACCCAATTTAGAAAGTATTGCTGTAGATGCTGCTTGTGCTGGCAATCCTGGAAAAATGGAATACAGAGGTGTACTTACCCACAACAAAAAAGAAATTTTTAAAAAAGGTCCTTATGCTAAAGGCACGAATAATATTGGCGAGTTTTTGGCTTTAGTGCATGGCATTGCCCTTTTAAAAAGTAAGAATAAGGAAGACATTCCTATTTATTCAGATTCTAAAATTGCCATGAGTTGGATTCGTCAAAAAAAATGTAAAACCAATATTCATTTTGATGCTTCTAATAAAGACTTGTTAGAATTGATTAAAAGAGCCGAAAATTGGTTAAAAGAAAACAGCTTTAAAAACCCCATTTTGAAATGGGAAACCAAAGCTTGGGGGGAAATTCCTGCAGATTTTGGGCGGAAGTAACATTATGGTGTTTCTGTTAAATTTATGTTAATTAATTATTTTATCTTTGATGGAAATTAATTTGATACAAATTCTAAATGCCAAAAAATATTTCATTTTTTACGGTACTTTTGTTTACATTTATTTTCTTTAAATGTTCTGACTCAAAAAAATCAGAAAAAAATCAAAACTACCTATTAAACAAACTTTCCTCATCTAAAACAGGTATTCAGTTTAAAAATACTTTAACTGAAGATGTAAATCATAGCATTATCAACTATATTTATTTTTATAATGGTGGTGGTGTAAGTGCTGGTGATATTAATAATGATGGCTTACCAGATTTGTATTTTGTTTCTAATCAAGGAGATAATAAACTATACTTAAATAAAGGAAACTTAACATTTAAAGACATTTCTAAAACTGCTAATATTTCTAGCAACTCAGACTGGAATACTGGGGTAACTATGGTAGATATTAATAACGATGGTTTTTTAGATATTTACGTTTGTACTGTTTCTAAATTATTAGACTTTGAAGGAAAAAACGAGCTTTTTATTAATAATGGAGACAATACTTTTACTGAAAAAGCAAAAGAATATGGTTTAGGTTTAGAAGGTTACGCAACCCAAGCCTATTTTTTTGATTTTGATAAAGATAATGATTTAGACGTATATATTGTAAACCATGCAGTACATACTAATCTATCTCACGGAAAAGCAAGTCAAAGAAATAAAAGAGTACCATTAACAGGAGACGTTTTATTAGAAAACAACAATGGTAAATTTACAGATGTAAGTAAAAAAGCAAATATTTATGGTGGTGTAAATGGTTATGGTTTAAGTGCTTCTATTGCAGATTTTAATAACGATGGTTGGGACGATATATATGTTTGTAACGATTTTCATGAAGATGATTATTATTACATTAACAATAAAAACGGAACCTTTAGAGAGGCATTAAAAAGTAATTTTTCTACAATTTCTAGATTTTCTATGGGTAGTGATGCTGCAGATATAAATGGAGATGGGTATCAAGATTTAATAACCTTAGATATGTTACCTAGTGATGAACGTGTTTTAAAAGAAACAGAAGGAGATGATGCCATGTACAACATGCAAGAAAAACTTAGAAAACAAGGGTATAAGGATCAATACTCTAGAAATATGTTACAGTTTAACAAAAAAGGAAACTATTTCTACGAAGCTGCATTACAAAATAATGTAGCTGATACAGATTGGAGTTGGGCTCCACTTTTCGCAGATTTTAATAATGATGGTCATCAAGATTTGTTTATTAGTAATGGTATTAATAGAAGACCAAATGGGTTAGATTTTAAAAAATATGTAGCTAGTGCTTTTAAAAATAAGGGGCAAAAAGAGGGTTTAAATTGGTTATTTAAATCAATAACCAAAATGCCTTCAGGTAAAGTTAGTAATGAAATTTATAAAGGCAACTCTAGGCATTTTTCTAAAGAAACAGGAAAGTGGATAGAGAAAAAACCATCACTTTCTAATGGTGCCATTTATGCAGATTTAGATTTAGATGGAGATTTAGATCTTATAACCAACAACCTAAATACCGAGGCTTCTATTTTTGAAAACACTACCAATAACAAAAAAAATGCAGTAAGCCTTATTTTTAATTATAAGAAAGAAAATCGCAATGCTATTGGTACAAAAGTCATTTTATATAACAATGGCAAAAGTCAATCAAAACAATTATTTTCTTCGAGAGGTTTTATATCGTCTGTAGAACAAAAAATTCACTTTGGTATAGACACTTTAAAAAAAGTAGATTCTATAAAAATTATTTGGCCCGATAATACCTTTCAAACAGAAAAAAATATTACCATCAACAAAACAAATACCATTAATTACAAAGAAGGTAATGCTATTTATGACTATAGTTTAGGTAATAAAAATGAAGTGCTTTTTACAAGAAGTAAACTACTTTTAAATAGTCATAAAGAAGATATTTATTACGATGCCAATAACGAAAAACTAATTCCTTACCAAGTTTCTAAATTAGGGCCGGCTGTTGCTGTTGGAGATATAGATAAAAATGGATATCAAGATATTTTTATAGGAAATGCCTCTGGAAAAACTGCTGAATTATATTTAAATAATGGAAAGACATTAAAAAAATCTGCACAAAAACAATTTGAAATAGATGCCGTTTTTGAAGATAATGACGCCACTTTTTTTGATGCAGACAATGATGGAGATTTAGATTTGTATGTGGCCTCTGGTATACACAGCAAAAGAAATAGAAATTTTGAAGTCGATAGACTTTACATGAATAAAAATGGCGTTTTCCAGAGAACAAAAGGCAAAACCTTAACAAACCCATTAAATACCTCTTGTGTTGCTCCATATGATTATGATAATGATGGAGATGTTGATTTATTTATAGGAAATTTATCTGATCCGCAAAGTTTTAGTAATACAGTAAACTCAGCGATACTTATAAACGATGGAACAGGTAAATTTAAGGCCGATTTAAAATTTCAGTTAAAAACTAGGGTAAGAGATGCTGTGTGGGCAGACGTAAATAACGACAATCAAAAAGACTTACTAATTGCCACAGAATGGGATAGCCCAAAAATATTTATAAATAATAATGGTAAATTAACTGAATTAAAAACCGTTAATAACTTAAATGGTTTGTGGCAATCTATTTCTTTATTTGATATTGATAAAGATGGAGATAAAGACATATTACTAGGAAACTGGGGTTTAAACACAAGGTTTAAAGCATCTGAAGAAAATCCTCTAGTATTATTTGCGGGAGATTTTGATGAAAATGGAAAAAAAGAAACCTTAATTGCTTACACGAAAAAAGGGATAGAATATCCTGTACATTCTAAAGATGAATTGGCTGCACAAATGAATATAATTAGCAAGCGTTTTGTAGAGCACAAGAATTATGCATTAAAACCAGTAAAAGAAGTTATAACAGCAGAAAGTTATGCTAAAGCAACAAAAAGTTATGTAACCAATTTAGCTTCGGGCTATTTAGAAAACAACGATGGTAATTTTTCTGTTTTTAAAGAGTTTCCTTTGGCATTTCAGACAGCACCAATTACAAGCTTTAGCCGCATAGAAATAGACAATAGCAAAGCATTAATTGTTTCTGGCAACACTTTAAGCGTGAACACTTATCATGGAGGTTATACTGCTTTAAAAGGGTTATTATTAAAAGATGTTACTGATTATAAGTTTGTATCAAACTATGGCATTGTGCCGTTTAACGAACAAATAAAAACAGTAAAAAGTATCAAAATGAAAAAAGAAAACCTTTTGTTAGTAATACCAAATAACGATACCTTAAAAACCTATACTTATAAAAAATAGTAGTATGTATTTATTAAAGAAAACCCTTACCTTTTTTTTATTTGTACTCATGTTGTTTTCTTGTCAAGAAAAAGAAAATATTACAATTACTTCACAAGATTACCATAATGTTGTAGATCATTTAACCTCTGTAATGATTCACGATATTTTTTCGCCACCAGTAGCTAGTAGAATTTATGCATATCCCAACATTGCTTCTTATGAAATATTAAATTCAAACGCTAAAGATTACAAACCTTTAGGCGAACAATTAAACAAGCTTTTGCTAACAAAAACTAAAGATGATAAAAAAGTAGATAAAAAAATAGCCGCTTTAATTGGGTATTTAGAAATCGCAAGAGAACTTGTATTTTCTAAAGAAAAAGTAGATGTTTATAGAGATAGTTTGTACAACAGTTGGCAAATCCTAAATAATTCTCAGTTTTCAAATGCAAAAAACTATGCCAATCCCTTTATAAAAAATGTTTTAAACTATATTAAAACAGATAATTATAAAGAAACTAGAAACATGCCAGATTTTAATATCTCTTCTAAAAACCCTGGTAGATGGGAACCTACTCCACCTGCATACATGAAAGGTATAGAACCTCATTGGAATAAAATTAGGCCTTTTTTATTAGATAGTGCATCACAGTTTAAACCTGTGCCACCACCAGCATTTTCTATGGAAAAGGAAAGTAAATTTTATAAGGAATTAAAATATGTATATGATTTAACAAACCAAATCAAACAAAAAGGGAATAATTCTGAAGAACTAAAAATTGCTCAGTTTTGGGATTGCAACCCCTATGTTGCTGTAAATAAAGGACACTTTATGTTTGCTGCCAAAAAAATTACACCTGGTGCACATTGGATTGGTATTTGTAAAATTGCGACAAAAAAAACGAATTCAAATTTTAGTAAAACTGTTTTTGCTTACACAAAAACATCAATAGCTATTGCAGACGCCTTTATTAGTTGTTGGGACGAGAAATATAGAAGTAATTTAGTTAGACCAGAAACCTTGATTAATAAATTTATAGACGATACTTGGGCTCCACTTTTACAAACACCCCCTTTTCCAGAATATACAAGTGGCCACTCTGTTGTTTCTGGAGCAGCTGCAGAAGTTTTAACAAACATCTTTGGAGAAAATTTTTCTTTCGAAGACACCACAGAAATCCCTTATGGATTACCTATGAGAAAGTTTGCTTCTTTTAGAAACGCAGCAAAAGAAGCTGCAATTAGTAGAATTTATGGCGGTATACATTATGAAGCTGCTGTAAACGAAGGTTTAACCCAAGGCATACAAGTAGGTAAGTTTGTAAATAAAGAGCTTACGCTTTTAAAATAAACCTACAAATTATACTCAATAGAAAACATTATAATTCTTGGTAAAATAAACGTTTTACTGTCTGAAACTATAAAATCTGAAAAACGATTGCTTTAAAATTATTTACCCTGATTATATTGAAGATAGAATTAATTTCAGAACCACTAAATCATAAATTTTTCAAATGTCATTTTCTACTTCATTTATAACAGGCTAACATTTTCACAATGAAAATCTAATCTTAAATAATATTTGTGTTGGTCTTAAAATAAAATTAGATTCCAAATAACTAAAATTATTAATATTTAAAATACTGTAATTTTCCGTGTTAAAAATATTATTCCATTGTACTTCAAAATCAATATTTTTTTTACTCCAAGTATAACGATATAATAAATCTGCAAATAAATTTTTAGTGTTTTCAGAGAATAAATTGTTTTTGATAAATTCTGTTTTTAAACTTAAGTATTGATTTTCTTTTGGGTAAATATTAATATTGAATTTATGAAATTGTTGAGTTATCGTTTGATTTTTCTGTTCTTGGATTTGATTGTTTGAAAATTGAAAAGTAGATGTTAATTCTGTATTTAACCAATCAGTAATATCGATATCTACATTTCCGTTAAAACCCCAATTTTGATTAGAGATATCTGTTATATCAGAATTCAAAATTTGCTGAAAATATTGTAAACTATAATTGGTACTCAGAGTTATATTCGTGTTTATTGAACTAATATATTTACTCGCTTTGGTAGAAAAATTATGAGATTTTCTTTCATTATTTTGTTCAATAGCTTGAAAGTTAATTGAACCGTTGTCTAAAATTTGTGCGTTGTAAAGTAAATTATTATTAGTTATTGTTTTTGAATAAGATAAGTTAAAAAATAATGCTTCAATAGGATTTCTATATCCAATAAATGTAGAGTAACTAATGTTTTGATTTTCAGGTAAAGGAGCATCTATACGTTGTATGTTTCTATAATTTAATAAGATGTAATTGTAGTATACTTGATTTATACTGCCAAATTGATTACTCAAGCTTATTGATGAAGCAATTCTCCAAAAGTTAGTAACATCATAATACAAAGACAACTTAGGTTCAAAAGTGAGTTGATTTAGATTTTGATTACGTTGCAAAGGTTTATCCTCTAATTGATAATTATAAAAATTAATAGGAGTTTTTAATTCTAGCCGTAATTTCTCTTTTTTGTATTGTGTTTGTAAATTAAAATAGAATTTAGTGCGTAACCAATCTAAATTATTTTGAAAATTTTTAATTGTGTTTTCTGATGTTAAAATAGCACTTTCTAAATTTTGTTTTTCAAACTGAAAACCAACTTTTGGACTAAAACTAAATTGTTTCCACCGTTTTGTAAAGCCTAAAGAATTGTTAGTGTAAAATGTATTAAGTTCTATGTCTTGAATAACTTCAGTATATTCATTACTATTATTTAAAAAGTCATTAAACTGCCCTGGATTAACTTTTAATGATTGAGGTGTTTTGCTGAAACCTATATAAGAATTTAATGTGGCAATTTGTTTCCCAAATGTAAATAGCATTTTAAACTTATTTGATAGTTTAAAGTAGCTATTACTTAAGTTTTGACTAATATCATCATTATTAAGTTGAATATTGCCTTGTTGACTATCCCAATAGCCTTGAAATTGTAAGCTGTTTTTTGAAAATTTTTTTTTAGTATTCTTTTGAATTGTTAGATTTGTTTCTAAAGTGTTTATGTAAAGTTGGTTATATTTCTGCTCAAATAAACGAATAGTGTCATTTGAGGTGAAAAATTGAGTATTTGTAACTCCATTTTGTTGTTGATAATCATTAATGTAAGATACATTTAATCGCAATTCATAATCGTTTTCTAATTTTTGTAAATAATTAGTTGTAATTAAATGAATGTTGTTATTTAACCAACGTTTTTCTGAAAAATTAGGTGTTAGAAGTTTTTGAATAGATAACCAATCTTGTTTTTCATCATTTCTTTCAAATTGCTCCAATAAATCTTCAATTGTTAAAGTTTTTAATTGTGAAGCTACATCGTTTCCAGTATTATTAGATTGATAAGAACTTAACATTTGTTTTTTCTTTGAAAACAGCATAGGAGTTATACTGGCATCCCAAAGTAAAGGAGATAACCCACTACCAATTTCTGCCTGACCTGTAAAAGTGTAACTGTTTTTAAGTTTTATGTTTATAGCTGCTTGGTCTGAATACACCAAGCTGTCTAACATTTTTATTGGTTGATGATTTTCTAAAACCTGAACTTTAGATACAGTTTTATAAGGTAAATTTTTATTAGCTAAATTATATTTCCCTTCCAACAAATCTAAACCTTCAATATAATATTTATTAATAGGTTTCCCTTGATATAAGATTTTACCATTATCCAAAACTTCAATACCTGGCATATTCTTTAAAACATCTGCAATAGTTCTATCTTCTTGTTTCGAAAATGATTTTACAAAATAATTTATAGTATCTCCTTTGCGTGAAATTGGAAAAGACTTTACAATAACTTCTTTTAATTCTGTTATTTCTTGTTCTAAAACAAAATTTAGATTTTGGGTTTTATTTACAATAATTTTGGTAACATTTTTAAAACCCATTGACCTAATTTTAAGTTGAATTTTTTCTGTTTTAGAATTTATTCTAATTGAAAATTCTCCTTTATTATTAGAAATACTATAGTTTAAAATTGCATCTGTATTTAGTAGCCTAATTGTTACGCTAACACCAGAAATTGGTACACCTTTTACAGTTTTTAACTTACCATTAATTATGCTTTGAGAAAAACTAAAAATTGAAAAAAGATAAAATATACCAAAACTTATAAATAACTTCATTAATCAATAATTTCTATTGGGTTATATGGTATTTTTTTAAAATTTGCACCTCCTCTAATAGTTCCTGTAATAAAATTTTCAGGCTTTTCATAAAAATTTCTTTCAGCTTTAAAAAAGTTTTCTTTTGATGTTTCTATTGTATTTTTTTTAATTAACTTATAGATTTCCTTTTGTTCATTATCAACACCAATAGATATAAAATGGAAGTTTTTTTTATCATCATACAACTCTAAAATTAAGCCAGGTAAATTACCAAAAACATAAGGACCTAAATTAATTGGTATTTCTTCTGTATACCAAGCTATCCATTTTCTGCCTCCATAACTTATAATTGCTTTTTTTACTTTATATTTTAGAATTGTTTTATTTCCTTTTACAAGCTGCCAACTTAAACTATTTTTTCTCTCTTTATACTCATAATTTTTTTTGTAAATTTTACTTTGAATCGTTAAGGAGTTATTTTTTAAATCTTTAAAAATATTTTTTTTAAACCCTATTTCCGCCCTTATAGCGAGTAACTTATTTAGTTCAATTGCGCCTAAATTTTTATAGGAGCTAAATTTTTCTTCTATAGAATCTTTTTTTAAAGTATTAAAATCTACAAATTTTGACCAATTTTGACCAATTTGAAGTAAAGTTAAAGAAGATTTTGTTTTTTCAGTTTTTTTAGGGTTTGAAATATATGTATAATTATAATAAATGTTTTGTTTTGTTTGTTCTAATTTTTCTGCATTATATTCGATAGGAGGAAAACTCATATTACCCTTAATTTGAATTTGTCCTATAATATTGCTCGTAAATAAGCAGAAAAATAATATTTTAAAAATTTGTTTCATATTTAAGAATTATATTTGATTAAATGTGCGCAAAAATTAATTTGCGCACAAAAAAAATTAACATCTTCCATTTGAGAAATACCAAGCATCTTCTAATACTTCTTCAGTTGTTTGACCATCTGTACATAGCCAGAAATGATTGTCGCAACCAGGGTCTACTTCAACCCAATTACTACAAACAAATTCTGTTGTTACTGTTGTTTCTTTAACATCTGTAGTTCCACTAAATGATGCTAATAAAAATGTTAATCCTAAAAATAAACTTTTCATATTCTTTTAAATTTTTAACCTAAAACTAGATTAATTAATATAATTATATTCGGAATTCTATATGATTAAACAAGTTTAAAATTCTCTAAAAAACTTGTAGAAAAAATGGTACTTTTGCAACACTTCCTCTGCTTCTTAGTGTTTATTTACATAGGCATTTGTTTTAAGTTGTACATTTATTTACACGATTTTTATATTTCTTAAATCCGCAAGCGGAGGTTTTATTTTATTTACAGACTCCTCAATCGTTCCTCATTTCGGAATGACATGAATCTTTTAAAAAAAGGGTTAGTATTTTATGGGAAGTTTTTCTTTTTCATAGCAACTTCTTCTGTTCAAATTTGGCAAACATTTTTTATAAAACCTAATAAATCGCTTTCCATTTTGGACTAACTGAAATTAGTGATAAAATCAAAAAACCTCACTGAAAACCGTTAGGCGAAAATGGAAAGTAGTTTTTGGTTAATTATATGTATTTTTACTGCTGCTATGAATAATTACTACCAATTTTTTATCAAAGACCAACACAAAGCTGTCTTAAATAAAGTTCAAAAACTAAGATTAGAAAAAGGAATTTCTTTACACGATATGGGAGACAAACTTGCTTTGAGCGAAAGTGGCTATTTTAAAATAGAGAAAGGCAAAACTAGATTAGATATAGAAAGATTCCTGATTATATTAAAAATTTTAGGTGTTTCACCAAAACAGTTTTTTGAAGATATAGATTAATTGAGTGTTTAATAAACAAAAGTGAAAATATTTAGAGATAGAAAAGCCCAAAACTAAGTTTAGTTTTGGGCTTTTTTAATTTTATTTAGATTTCTCAATCGCCAAAAAGGCTCATTTCGAAATGACATGTTTATGAATTTCTAAATAGAAGCTTTCATTAACTCTCTATTCATTCTTGCAATGTTGTCTAAAGAAATTCCTTTAGGACATTCGACTTCACAAGCACCAGTGTTGGTACAGTTACCAAAACCTTCTAAATCCATTTGAGCTACCATGTTTTGTACACGGTCTGCTGCTTCTACTTGTCCTTGTGGTAATAAGGCATACTGAGATACTTTTGCACCCACAAATAACATTGCAGAACTGTTTTTACAGGTTGCTACACAAGCACCACAACCAATACATGTTGCAGCATCCATAGCTGTATCTGCAGCTTCTTTTGCAATTGGTATTGAGTTTGCATCTTGTGTGTTACCAGAAGTATTTACAGAAATATAACCACCTGAATGTTGTATTCTATCAAAAGCAGATCTATCTACTACTAAATCTTTAACTACAGGAAATGCTGCTGCTCTAAATGGTTCTATAGTAATGGTATCGCCATCTTTAAACATACGCATGTGCAGCTGACAAGTTGTTACACCTCTATCTGGCCCATGTGCTTCTCCGTTAATATACATAGAACACATACCGCAAATACCTTCTCTACAATCATGATCAAAAGCTACAGGCTCTTCACCAGAATTTACCAACTGCTCGTTCAGAACATCCATCATTTCTAAAAAAGACATGTGTTCTGATATTTCTGTAACCTTATAATCTACCATTTGACCCTTTGAACTAGCGTCTTTCTGTCTCCAAATTTTAAGTGTTAAATTCATTTTTATTAGTTTTTGGTTT
>NZ_CBFHJT010000032.1:17029-20165 GCF_965656025.1 Polaribacter sp. | reverse complement strand
AATTGCTCATTATATTCTGCAGCAGTTCCTGGTACATTTACATTTTCCCAGAAATCTTTTCTTAAGGCAGAAATTTCTTCAATTGCAGATTTTAAACCTTCTGCATTTCTAGACATTCCACATTTTTCCCACATAATTTTTCCTAATTTTTTGTGGTAATAATCTACAGAACGTGTTCCTTTATTATTGATAAAAAATTCGATTCTTTCTGTAACTTCTTTTTCTGCTGCTTCAAATTCTGGAGTATCAGTTGCTATTTTTCCTGTTCTAATATCATCTGCTAAATAATCTCCAATGGTGTAAGGCAATACAAAATAACCATCTGCTAAACCTTGCATTAATGCAGATGCTCCTAGTCTATTTGCACCATGATCGGAGAAGTTTGCTTCTCCTATAGCATAACAACCAGGTATGGTAGTCATTAAATTATAATCTACCCAAACACCACCCATTGTGTAGTGTACTGCAGGATAAATCATCATTGGTGTCTCATATGGATTTTCATCTACGATTTTCTCGTACATCTGAAATAAGTTACCGTATTTTGCTTTTACGATTTCTTTACCTAATTCTTTAATTTTAGCTTCAGAAGCATTTTTTATGTTTTTTACCTTTGCTTGTTCTGTACCATATCTTACAATGGCAGCAGCAAAGTCTAAATACACAGCTTCACCTGTTGCGTTTACACCATAACCAGCGTCACAACGTTCTTTCGCTGCTCTAGAAGCCACATCACGTGGTACTAGGTTACCAAACGCAGGATAACGTCTTTCTAAATAATAATCTCTTTCGTCTTCCGTTAATTCTGTCGGTTTTTTCTTTCCTTCTCTAATTAATTTAACGTCATCTAAATTCTTTGGTACCCAAATTCTACCGTCATTTCTTAACGATTCTGACATCAATGTTAATTTCGATTGATAATCTCCAGAACGTGGAATACAGGTTGGGTGAATTTGTGTATAACAAGGATTTGCAAAATACGCTCCTTTTTTATGAATTTTCCAAGAAGCTGTTACATTAGAACCCATGGCATTGGTAGATAAGAAATATACGTTACCATAACCACCAGAAGCCACTACAACTGCATGTGCAGAATGACGTTCAATTTCTCCTGTAACTAAGTTTCTCGCAATAATTCCTCTTGCTTTTCCATCAACCACAACAACGTCTAACATTTCATGTCTGTTAAACATTTCTATTTTACCACGTGCAATTTGTCTATTCATTGCAGAATACGCACCTAATAATAATTGCTGACCTGTTTGCCCTTTTGCGTAGAAAGTTCTAGAAACTAAAACCCCACCAAAAGAACGATTGTCTAACAAACCACCATAATCACGTGCAAAAGGCACACCTTGTGCCACACATTGATCGATGATATTTGCAGAAACCTCTGCCAATCTATATACGTTTGCTTCACGAGATCTGTAATCTCCACCTTTTACAGTATCGTAAAATAATCTGTAGGTAGAGTCTCCATCTCCTTGATAATTTTTTGCTGCATTAATACCTCCTTGCGCTGCAATAGAGTGCGCTCTACGTGGAGAATCTTGGTAAGCAAATGCTTTTACATTGTAGCCTAATTCTGCTAAAGTTGCAGAAGCAGAACCACCTGCTAAGCCTGTACCAACAACAATAATATCTATATGACGTTTGTTGGCAGGATTTACCAAGTTAATTTTATTTTTATAATCTGTCCATTTATCTTTAAGTGGACCTTGAGGTACTTTTGAATCTAAAGCCATAATTGAATAAGATTAATGGTTAAAGTGATGATAAAGTGCAATAAAGATAAACCCTAAAGGCACTATAATTGAATAAACGATTCCCAATTTCTCTAATTTTTTTCTTAGAGAAGCTGCTCCAACGGATTGAAAAGCAGAAGTAAAACCGTGTGCTAAATGCAGGCCTAAAAAGATAAACGCTACTACATAGGCAATAACTCTAGCAGGATGCGCAAATTTATGCACTAATTCTTCATGGTAACGAAATCCTTCTACTCCTTGCATAGTACCAGACCAATCTCCTTGAATAAATTTGGTATTGATTTCTGGAAACCAAAAATCGATAAAGTGCAATACAATAAAAGCAAGAATAGTTATTCCGCTTAAAATCATATTTCTACTAAACCAAGTAGAGTTTGCAGCTCCGTTATTTTTAGCATACCCTTGACCGTTTGCTTTTCTGTTTTTTAGTTCTAAGATGAAACCCATTACAAAGTGAAAAACCACTGCAAAAATTAATATTGGTTGCAATGCAAATTGCACTAAAGGGTTGGTACCCATAAAATGAGATACTTCATTAAATAATTCTGGACTAAAAACCGATAAAATATTGATACTTAAATGTTGTAAAAGGAAGAACATTAAAAAAAGTGCAGATAGCGCCATGGCTACCTTTCTTCCAATTGAAGATTTGAAAAATCCGCTCATTGTATTTTTTAGTTAAAATTGGTCTCACAAAAATACAACGAAAGAGCTTGCTTTACAAAGAATTTAGAACGTTTTAACATGTATTTAGAACTGTTTTAAATAACTTGTTTAAACGTTTAACAAAAAAGTAAATAAAACGGTATTATTTAATCTAAAACAAGCTCGTTAGAAGCTACCAAACATTTATCATTTTCCCATTTGCCTTTTAATTCTTCTTTGGATATTATTTTGCCATCACAAGTTAAAAAGTTACCCTCTTTGTCTTTTTTAATAATTTTCATTTTTCCTTGGTGAATAGCATTTACAATTCTATAAATAATTCCTTTTTTAGAAATTTTGCTTCTTTTTTTTATGAGTTTTAAACCTTCCTCATTATTATACAAATCCATTTCAGATGATATTTCATCTGGTACAACACCATCTTCTAATTTGTTTTTTTTAAAAGTTAAATAATTATCTTTTTCATGTGCTTTCCCTAAAGATCTTGCAGCAGATTTACCTAATTCTTGCCTTAAACGAGCCATCCAATAAGCATGTCTAAAGGCATCTACTTGACCACCCGAACCATCACCATCTAATAAATTTGTTTTAGCAATAGAATCTGCCACTTTATTGGTTTCATTAGAAATTCTAAGCGATTTTTTTGCCTTAAAAGGATGAAACATTACCCACGTTTTTATAGGTCCAGAAAGTTTGAAAAAGCT
>NZ_CBFHJT010000032.1:0-16932 GCF_965656025.1 Polaribacter sp. | reverse complement strand
CTTTTTAAATCTGATTGAGCACTGGTAGAGATTACAAGTGAAAAGAATATAATTGGTAAGAATTTTTTCATCTATGAATATAATTTACAACAATGAATTTTATGGTTTTTAACTTCAGCCTAAATTGTAAAAGAGTTTGGCTAAAGTCAATTGCATATAATTTGTTTAACACCCAACTAATATTGGATGCAATTAAAATATTTAATGAAACCCTTCAAGTTTTAAAAACCTGAAGGGCCCTGTATTATTTTATTTCAAATTCACTTTCTGCATCTCCAATTTTTACGGTATACTTCCCTTTTGGAAGGTAATAAATACCATTTTGAGCTTTACTTATAGTTGCTTTTTTATTCTTTTTCTCAAAAGCTCTTTTACCTCTTTTAGAGAATGAAACATCAAATTTTGCAATGTTATATCCTTTTGTAGCATCTATTTCTAGAGAGTTTACTTTTACATCATCATTAAAAATAGCTACAGTAACTTTTTGATTTGATTTTGCATAAAAAGGAATGTTAATTTCTGGTGTGTAAGCGTCTCTCCATTGGCTCCAAGAACGCCCCCAATTTCTACTTTTTCTAATTGAGTTTATTCCAAAAACATGTGTTGATTTTGCCAAAACATCCTCAGTCATTTTTTGTAGATTAGCAATATTGGTTTTGTACAAACTTCTACCATGTGTACCCACAATTAAATCTTTAGCCGTTGGTTGTACAAAAACATCGTGCACAGCTACATTTGGTAAATTGTTTGCAAAGGCTTCCCAAGAATTTCCTTGATTGAAGGTTACATACAACCCATTATCTGTTCCTAAATACAATACATTTTCGTTTGCTGGGTCTTCTTTAATTACGTTTACTGGTGATGTTGGTATGTTATTACTAATGTTTTTCCAAGTTTGTCCATAATCATTAGACATGTACACATAAGTTGTAAAATCATCAAATCGATAACCGTTTAAGGTTGCGTAGACACGTTCTTTTTTATGTGCTGATGCAATGACTCTTGAAACCCATAAATTTTGAGGTAAATTGTTAGAAATTCGTGTCCAACTTCCTCCTCCATTTTTGGTTATATTGATGTATCCATCATCTGAACCCACATAAATTAACCCAAATTGAAACGGACTTTCTGAAATGGTGGTTAAGGTTCCATAAGCCACATTTCCTTTTTTGCCCCCTGTAGTTAAATCGCCAGAAATGGTTTCCCAATCATCACCTTTATTTAAAGATCTATGTAGTTTATTTCCTCCTAAATATAAAATATCCTGATTGTGTTTAGATAAGTGAATGGGTGTTTGCCAATTGAATCTATAAGGAGTTTCTCCCAACGTATGTTTGGGTTGAATGTATTCACTTTTACCAGTTTCTCTATTAATTCTGTAATAATTTCCAAACTGATAACCTGTGTATACAATATTTGGGTTTCTATCATCAACTTGCACCTGCATTCCATCTCCTCCCATAATTGACTCATATGGATTTTGACCAGATGCTTGCCATTGTTTATTTATTCTCGCATTGTTGTTTGCAACCCAAACACCATTGTCTTGCAAGCCACCATAGACTTTATAATTTTTCTGATTGTCTGCATAGACTGAGTAAAATTGCCCAACTGCAGGGTCATTTAGTTTTATCCAATTTTCGCCATCATCATAAGACAAGTTTAAACCACCATCATTACCATTTAAAATATGACCCGATTTTTTAGGATTTATCCACAATGCTTGATGATCTGAATGTACGTTTTCTCTACTGATAGATGTAAATGTTTTTCCCCCATCTTTAGATTTAATTATTGGAACACCTAAAACGTAAATTCCATTTTCGTTTTGTAAATCCACACGAATTTCACCAAAATAATAACCATAAGAACTGTAAACGCCATCTAAATAATCTTTGTGTGTTTTTTTCCAAGATTTACCTCCATTTGTTGTTTTAAAAACCTCTGCACCAATAACCTGTGTGTCAAACAACATGGCATTTGCATCTTCTAAATAACTTGCTAAATCTACAGGTTTTACAGTGCCAACACGCACCATTTGCTTTACATTTTCTGCTCTGTATTTTTCTTGAAAACCGTTATTTTTTAAATACGTATTTAGTTTTTTATCAGACAGACTTAAAAAATCTGAAGTAGACATGGTTTTAAAATCTTCTTTGGTTAAAGCGTCTGAAGGTTTTTTTGTTTTGCCTTTTGGCCTTCTAAACTGACTGTCATGCAAAGCATAAACTGTACTTTCATTAAAAACTGCTAAACCAATTCTACCCACACCATCTCCTGTTGGGAAACCTGAATTATCACTAATTTTTGTCCAAGTTGTACCTGCATCAGTACTTTTATAAATGGCTGAGTTATTTCCATCTCCATCAAAATTCCAAGCTTTACGGTCTCTTTCCCAAGAAGCTGCGTACATAATGTTAAAATTTTCTGGCGCAACAGCTACATCTATAATTCCAGTATCGTTATTTATAAATAAAGTTTTTGTCCATGTTTTACCAGCATCTGTAGTTTTAAAAACTCCTCTTTCTGGGTTTGGAGAATATAAATGACCTATAACACCCACAATAACTTCGTTTGCATTATTTGGGTTGATAAGAATTCTACTAATATGATGCGAATCTGGTAAACCAACATTTGTCCATGTTTTACCTTTATCTATAGATTTTAACATTCCAATACCTGCGTAAGAAGAACGCGATGAGTTTTTTTCTCCTGTACCAACCCAAATGGTTCCTGAGTACCAATCTACAGCAATATCTCCGATATTTTGTGTGGGTGAGTTGTCTAAAACCGGCGTAAAAGTAGTTCCATTATTGTTGGTGTGCCACAAACCACCTGAAGCATACCCAACATAAAATTCAGTTGGATTTTCTGGATTTACAGCAACATCTGCAACACGTCCACTCATTACTGTTGGTCCAATATTGGTAAATTCAATGTTTTTAACCATTGAGGTGTTCATCATCTTTGTTTTTTGCGCTAAAGAATTTTGAACAACTGTTGAATTTGTTGGTGTTTGTGCCAACAATGATGCCGAAAAACACAGTATTAAAAAATTAAAAAAAGTTTTCATAAGAAATAGGTTTGGTTTTTAAAATGATGAAATTACTACTTGTAAAATCAATATCAAAAAAATTAACAAGTTTTAAGTTTTTATTGATTTCTTTTTTAAGTATTTGATAGGCTTTTAAGTTTTGAAATTTGGTTTTAAATAAGCCTTTTGCGTTAGGGATTGAACTGTTTGTTTGAGCTCTTTTTGAGGAACGAAAAAAAGCGAGTAGTGAAAGCCTGTTAAAACGCCCAAAAAAGGAATCTAAAATAGGAAATGATATTGGAAAGTTTTGTAAGACCTTGCAGAAAAACTTGCTTCAAGTTTAAAGAACGTATCTTTGCAGCAGAAATAGCGACATCAATACTATTTTGTAATAATTATATATGACATTTAAAGATTTAGGTTTATCTGATTCAATTTTAAAAGCAGTTGAAGAAAAAGGATATACAAAACCATCTCCCATTCAAGAAAAAGCGATTCCACATATTTTAAAAGGTAAAGATATTTTAGCCTCTGCACAAACAGGTACAGGTAAAACCGCTGGTTTTACATTGCCCGTTTTACAATATTTATCGGAAACAAAACACCCAAAATATAGACCTTTACGTGCGTTGGTTTTAACGCCAACTAGAGAATTAGCTGCGCAAGTTTATGATAACGTTAGAGAGTACAGCAAGTATTTAAACATTTATTCTGCTGTGGTTTTTGGCGGTGTAAAAGCTACAAAACAAATAGCAACCTTAAAAAGAGGTGTGGATATTTTAGTAGCAACTCCTGGTAGATTGCTAGATTTACACGACCAAAAAGCGGTTTCTTTTAAACGTGTAGATGTGTTAATTTTAGATGAAGCAGATAGAATGTTAGACATGGGTTTTGTTAGAGACATTAACAAAATTATCAGTTTTATGCCTGCAAAAAGGCAAAACTTACTGTTTTCTGCAACTTTTTCTAATGATATTAAAAAATTGGCTGCGGGTATTTTAAGAAATCCTGTTTCTGTAGAAACTGCACCACAAAATTCCACCGCAAAAAAAGTAACACACAAGGTATATAAAGTTGATAAAAAACGAAAAACAGAATTGGCTATTAAGCTGATAAAAGACAACAATTGGTCTCAAGTTTTAATGTTTACAAGAACCAAACATGGTGCTAATAAGTTAACTCAAAAACTGATAAAAGCGGGTATTTCTGCCGCTGCAATTCATGGAAATAAAAGCCAAGGAGCCAGAACAAAAGCGTTGAAAAACTTTAAAGAAAATACTATTAAAATTTTAGTAGCTACAGATATTGCTGCTCGTGGTTTAGACATTCCTTTATTACCACACGTTATTAATTACGAATTACCAAATGTACCCGAAGATTATGTACATAGAATTGGTAGAACTGGTAGAGCAGGTGCTGCTGGAGAAGCTATTTCTTTTGTTTGTAGTGAAGAAACTGAATACCAAAACGAAATAGAAAAGTTGTTGCAAGAAAAATTAAAATCTACCATTTTAGAAGATTTTGAACCTACCGACACCGCACCACCAAAAAGAGCTGCTACACAGAGTAAAAAGTCTTTTGGTAAAAAAAATAAAGGCGGTGAAAACTCTCGTGATTCCAATAAAAAAAGAGCTGCTGAAACAAGTTCGACATCTAAGAGAAAACCAAAAAGAAAACCTCATTTTAAAGGAAATAAACCTAATGGAGCTACTTCTGGTAGAGGTAGAACTGGAGCTCCTAAAAAGAAACGTTTTTAGGATTTATAAAATAGCAATCTAAAAGTTACTCCATTCATTAAAATTTATACCACATAGAAAATTACTTTACAACTTCTATGTGGTTATTCGGTACCACATTTCATGTTGGCATTTAGATTTCTTACCTTTGAGTTTTAAATATTATTCGACATGAAATACCATAAAATAGATACCCAATTATTTGTAAAAAACCGTAAAAACTTTGCTTCTCAAATGAAGCGAAACAGTATTGCTGTTTTTAACTCTAATGATGTTTATCCAATTTCTGCAGACAGCACGATGCCTTTTCAGCAACACAGAGATATTTTTTATTTATCTGGTGTAGATCAAGAAGAGAGTATTTTAATGCTGTTTCCTGATTGCCCAAATGAAAATTTGAGAGAAGTGTTGTTTTTAACAGAAACCAATGCGCATATTGCTGTTTGGGAAGGAGAAAAATTAACGAAAGAAGCTGCGTTTGAAACCTCTGGAATTAAAACTGTTTATTGGTTACAAGATTTAGAAAAAGTATTGTTTGAGATGGCATCTTACGCAGATACTTTTTATATAAACACGAATGAGCATTACAGAGCAAATGTAGAAACAGAAACCAGAGAAGACCGCTTTACAAAATGGTTGTTGGCTAAATATCCTGCACATGCTGTAGCAAAAAGTAATCCTATTTTACAGCGTTTGCGCTCTGTAAAAGACCAAATTGAATTGGATTTGATGCAACAAGCTTGTAATATTACAGAAAAAGGGTTTAGACGCATTTTAAACTTTATAAAACCGGGTGTTTGGGAGTATGAAATTGAAGCCGAATTGCTACATGAATATGTAAAAAACAGGTCTAAAGGGTTTGCATATACACCAATTATAGCTTCAGGTAACAATGCCAACGTTTTACACTATACAGTAAACAACCAGCAATGTAAAGCGGGTGATTTAATTTTGTTTGATACAGCTGCAGAATATGCAAACTATGCTAGTGATTTGTCTAGAACTGTACCTGTTTCAGGTACATTTACAGACCGACAAAAAGCAGTATACAATGCTGTAAACAATGTTAAAAAAGAAGCTACAAAATTATTAGTTCCTGGTACTATTTGGAAAGAATATCATATAGAAGTTGGTAAATTGATGACATCAGAATTATTAAAACTAGGTTTGTTAGACAAAGCTGATGTGCAAAACGAAGACAAAAATTGGCCTGCTTACAAAAAATACTTTATGCATGGTACAAGCCATCATATTGGTTTAGATACACATGATTACGGTCTATTGCATGAGCCAATGCAAGCGAATAACGTATTTACAGTAGAACCTGGTATTTATATTCCTGATGAAGGTTTTGGTATTCGTTTAGAAGATGATGTTGTGATTCAAGAAAAAGGAGAACCTTTTAATCTGATGGGTAATATTCCTATTGAAGCAGACGAAATTGAAGATATTATGAACCAGTCATAGACTGGATTCAATATAAAAAAGCGAGTTTTTACACTCGCTTTTTTTATCTTTTTAACCTTCCTGTAGTATTTCCTTCTAGAATACTAATTACCTCCTCTTCTATAGCGTAATTTACATCACCCAAATACGTGTGTTTTATGGCGCATGCTGCAGAACCAAATTGCATGGCTTTAAAATCTTCAAATTTTTGTAGACCATGTATTAAGCCAGCTGCAAAAGCGTCACCAGTACCAATTCTATCCACAATATGTGTAATATCTATATCTTCAGTTTCTCTAAATTCAATACCATTCCACATTCTTGCTCTTATTTTATGCCAAGAAGAATTAATGGATGTTCTAATCTTATCAAACACTTTTTCTATTGAAGGATACTTTGCGATTAATTGTTTACTTGCTTCTATAAAATCTTTGTTAGAATACGAAAAATCGGTTTCTAAAAGCTCGTTAATTTCATTAATCCCACCAATAAAGACAGTAGAATACGATACCATTTCAGATAAAACTTCTTTTGGATTTTCT
This sequence comes from Polaribacter sp., assembly GCF_965656025.1. Lineage (GTDB taxonomy): Bacteria > Bacteroidota > Bacteroidia > Flavobacteriales > Flavobacteriaceae > Polaribacter. The sequence goes on along the minus strand of NZ_CBFHJT010000032.1, from coordinate 10,174 downwards.
CCATAATTCCACAAACCACTTCTATATGTTGGGTCTGCAGAAATTTGCATTCCTTTTTCTTTTGCCAGTTTTAAACCCTCTAAAAGTGTTTCTTTACTTCCTTTATTTAAGGCAGGTGTAATACCTGTCCAATGAAACCATTTGCCCTTTTTTAAAGCGGTTTGCCAATCTACCATTTTTGGCTGAATTTCAGAAAAAGAGGAATGCGAACGATTGTAAGAAATAGCACTTGGTCTAATTACGGCACCAACTTCTAAAAAATAGACACCCAATGGTCTTTTAGAGCGCACAATTGCAGATGTACTTACACCAAATTTTCTTAAATAAGAAATGGCTGTATCACCTATAAAATCATCAGAAATACAAGAAATATGTTTTACATCTCCACCAAAATTTGCAATCGAAATACCCACATTTAATTCTGTTCCTCCAAAATAAAACTCTACGTTATTGGATTGGATAAATTTTTTGTTTCCTCGAGGGGAAATTCGCATTAAAACCTCACCAAAAGTAATTATTTGATTCATCATATAAACTTTAAAAAATGTAAAGATAATTGATAAATGTTAAAAAATTAACAAAGAAAGTGATGAAATCCTAGTTTTTTATGCCAAAGATTCAATAAACTTAATGGTTTCTGTATTAAACATTTCTGGTTGCTCTACATTTACAACATGCCCACAATTATTGATTACAAATAAGGAAGAAGTTACGTGTTTAGCTACTATATTTTTAATAGAAGGTAAAAACAAATGATCTTCTGAACCCATAACATATAAAGTGGGTATTTTGATGTCTTTTGTTCTAAAAAAACGCAACAAAGGATTTATTTCTGAAGTAAGTTTAAACCACCTAATAAACTCTTTCTGATAGAGTTTTTTGGCTTCGTTGACAAACAACAATCTCGATTTTTTATGATTTTTCTTTGGCATGATTATAAATGCAAAAAGCTTGTATAAAAGCATGTAGGGGACAACAGATTTAAAAACGTTTCCTACTTTCATAAGTACTTGCGAGCGAAAATTCATTTTAATAATAGCACCTCCCATAACCATACTTTTAACCAATTCTGGTCTTTTTTCTGCCAAATTTCTAATAAGAATGGTACCTAAAGAAATACCTACAAAATGAGATTTTTTAATTTTTAAAAAATCGATGACCTCTACAATATCTTTGGTAATTGAATCAAACGTATACTTAGGATTAAACGTATCTTTTAAAGAAGGTTTACTATTGCCATGGCCTCTTAAATCTAAAATTAGCACGTTAAAATGCTTTTTAAAATCACGCACTTGCTTAAACCAAATAGAACTGCTACCTCCTGCACCATGTACAAAAGTTACCCATTCTTTAGAATCTTTATGTGGATATGAATAATAGTTTAACAAATGTTTTTTTAAAACTGAAAATTATAAAACGAAAAGCAAAAATAAACTATTTTATTTTGATGCGCTTTTATTTATAATTGTTTAAAATAGCTTTAAATTGAAACATAAAATCTATAAATTGTCTATTGTGAACAAACCACAAGTTCTCTGGAAGTCAAACACTAAATTTTCAAAAGGTACTTGAGAAGTTGGTCTATTTTAAATTTATTTAATTGCTAACTTATACCCAACTCCAAAAATATTAATGAGCTAAATACTGGAATCTTCTTGTCGTTTTTTAAGTAATCTAGAAATAAGTATTTAAACTTCTTCTTCGATTTGCAACTAATAAAATGTTAGTTTTAAACGTAAAGGTTGAGAGCTATTTTTGTGAAAAAAAGAAAAAAACGATTTTATTATTTAAATTTTCGTCCAAAGTTTTTACTCATAAAACTTGGAAAATGTTACATAAAATTCAACTAATCAAATCAATTTGCGAATAAAAAGTCTAAAAACTTTTTAAAGTAAAGCCAAAAGTTAAAAATTTATCTTGTTGCTTTTGATTTTGTATTACTAAACTCTCAAAAGTATGCAGATAATTCACTTTAAAATTTAAGTATTTCCAGACGGGTAATTCTAAACCAACATCAGCCTGCCATCTGTAATTATTTTGTTTATTTAAAGAAGGTTGCACATAACTTTCGTGGGTAATAATTATTTTTTTCTTGAATAAGTGATACTTTCCATTTAACCAAACCGTTCCACGCATTGTACTTATACTTTCTTGTCCATTATAATCTGCAATATTAAAATTAGTTTTTGTAAAATTTGTGTGCTCGTATTCGCTACTTAAAGAAAGTTTTAACCAACTCTTTTCTGTATTTATAAGTTGATAGGTAATACCAGCACCAAAAAGATATCGAACATCAATTTCTCTTCTAAAATTGGTACTTACAAAACCTAATAATAAAGGGTATAGTTTTTTCTCAGGATTTAAATACAAAAAATTTAAACTCAAAATATCTTCATCTGCTTTAGTACCCCCAAAAGCTTGATAAACATATGAGTTCTGTGTTTTAAAAACCCAATTTTTTATAGGTACAAAACTCACATCTGTTTTAGCTCTAAAAATAAAAGTTTCTACGTTTCCTGCTTGCCAGAAACCTGTTAAAGATAATTTTGCTTTTACCTTAAGTGTATCACTTTCGTTTATTTGAGCTGATAATAAGAAAGGCACAAAAAAAATGCAGTAAAAAAACTTTTTCATTATAGTAGATTTTAACTTGTAAAAACAACTACAAAAATAAACTATTGTATTTTTTTAGAAATTAAATTTACCCCTACAAAAACCAAACAAGCAGGAATTACCCAACCCAAACTAAATTTACCCAAAGGAATTAAGTTTTTTAAATAAACCGCAAAACTTTCTGAACCTGGTATAAAAATCAAAAAATCGGGAATACTAAAAAGAAAAGTTACCAAAACAACTGCTCTAAAAACTGTTTTTGAAGCATATTTATCTGGAAAAAGATTCAACAATATTAGAATAATGGTAATTGGGTATAAAAACATTAAAGAGGGAACTGCCAAAGTAATGATAAAATCAACTTGATAACTCCCAACGATAATACCAATTACAGAAGCAATTGCAGCTGTAATAATATATGCTTTTTTTGAGTTATTACAAATGCCTTTGATGTAATCTGCAGTACCAGTTACAATACCAACAGCAGTTGTAAAACAAGCCAAAGCTACCAACACACTTAAAAAAGTAGTACCTAAATTACCTAAAGTTTGTGTGCTTAAACTGGTTAAAACTTCAGTTCTAGAAGCATTTTCTGCAAAAGTTGATGAAAATAAAGTACCGCTTAAAATTAAGCCACCATAAATAAGTAACAAACCAGTACCTGCAATAAAACCGGCTTTTCTAATCAGTTTTCTTTTTTCTTTAAAAGTGTTATGATTGCTGTAATTTAACGAAATGATAATTACAGCACCTACAACCACACCTGCAATCGCATCAAAAGTTTGGTAACCTTCTAAAATACCGTCTACAAAAGGTGTTTTAAATGTGCTTGGTGTACTATTTCCTGGTGATGAAAATATTGCGATTCCTATAATAATTAGTAAAATTAAAACAATAATAGGCGTTAAAAATTTACCTATCAAACTAATAATTTTAGAACGATTAATAGCAAACAAAAACACCAAAATAAAGTAAATAATACTGGTAACAATTGCTGGCGAATCAAAAAATGGCTGAATTGCCATTTCATGTGTTACTGCTGCAGTTCTTGGAGAAGGAATTGCAAAAGCTATGATATAAATTAAAAAGCAAAAAACAGTGCTAAAAAGTGGCGAAACTTTTTTACCAAAATCGTACAAAGTACCTTGTAATTTTGCGTGTGCAAAAATGGCTAAAATTGGTATTGCTATTCCTGTAATTATAAAACCTAAAACTACAATCCACCAATCTGCGCCAGCTTTTGCGCCTAAATTGGGTGGTAAAATTAAATTTCCTGCGCCAAAAAATAACGAGAAAAGTGCAAAACCACCAATCCAAATTTCTTTTGTTTTGTTCAAAATTAATTTACTTTTTTAAGATTTAAATCATGAAAATCGAAACTAAAATCGGTTATTGGCGCAATGTATTTCATGGTTGCATTTGTAGCATTGCCTTTTTCATCAAACGAAAAATTAACAAAAACATCTGCATCAAAACTTCTGTTGTTCCATTTTGCAACGTAAGTAGTTTGGTTGTAAGATAATAATTCACCTACAATGTCTGTAGATCTTTTACTTTTTATAGTATAAGAATTTCCATCAAAAGAAATAGAGATATCACCAAACCAAGCATCTGTGTAAGTTCCTACAATCTGACTTGGTTTTGGTATGGTTTTATCATTTTTAGCCAAAGCTACTTTGTTGTAAACACTTGCTTTTATACTATCATTATATTGTAAATAATTGGTATTTCTATCACCATACATCTTTAACCAATTTCTGTCCTTATAACCTAAATAACTGTCTTTTATCGAGTTTGTAATGGTATTAAATGCATTACCATTCATTTGATTGGTTAGCACAATAATTGCCAAATCTAACTCTGGAATCATGGTAAATTGTGTAACTGTACCTAACAAACCACCTGTATGATACACTTGTTTGTAACCTCCTTTTACATCCATTAAAAACCAACCCAAACCATATCCTCTAAAATGGGCATTGTACCAATCGCCTTTGCCAACTTTTAAGGGAGTTTGCAGTTGCCAAAGTTCATGAAACTGTTTTTCACTCAACAAACGTTTTCCATCTTCAGTTACAGCATCATTCATTAAAAATTGGGCCCAAGTTAACATGTCTTTTACGTTGCTTACAATTCCGCCTGCTGCATTTGCTGTTTCACTCCAATCATGTGGAATTTGCACTACTTTACCTTCTGTTCTGGTGTGCGCATCAATAATATTAGATTTGTCTGAAACTCTGTTATAAGAAGCTTTACTGCTGGTCATTCCAACAGGTTTCATTATTTTTTGTTCTATAAATTCCTCCCAAGAAAGTCCGCTAACACGTTTTAAAACTTCGCCAGCTATAATAAACATGTTGTTATTGTAAGCAAATTTGCTTCTAAAAGAACTTTCTGGTTTTAGGTGTTTTACATTGTTGATGACATCTGTTACTGTAAAATCATTTCCTTCTGGAAAAAACATCAAATCTCCAGCACCTAAGCCCATACCACTTCTATGAGTTACCAAATCTCTAACAGTAAATTGTTCTGTAACCCAAGCATCATATAATTGAAATTCTGGAATGTGTTTTCGCACTTTATCATCCCAGTTTAATTTGCCAGCATCTACCATCATCGCCAAAGCAAAACACGTAAAACCCTTACTATTAGAAGCGACACCCACTAAGGTATTTGGATTCATGTTTTTTTTATTGGTTAAAGAACGTACACCAAAACCTTTGGCATATGTTATTTTTCCATCCTTTAAAATTCCTACTGAAATTCCTGGAACCTCAAAAGTGTGCAATGTATTTATTATTAAATCATCTAAAACTTTTTCTTCAATTTGGGCAGAAATAAGGGTTGATGAGAACAGAAAAACGAAAAAAAAACTTTTTATAAATTTCATGATGTAGCTTTGTAATTAAAGCTGAAATATACATATTTTTGAGTGATGCAAAAATCTATAATATTTAAAAATGCAAACCTTTCTTTTTCTGACGAAGGAAAAGGAACCGCAATTGTTTTAATTCATGGTTTTTTAGAAAATTCCACCATGTGGGATACTATAAAACCAGCATTTACCAAAAGAAATAGAATTATTACTATTGATTTATTAGGACATGGAAAAAGCGATTGTTTGGGTTATGTGCATTCTATGGAAGTTTTTACAGAAGCAGTAGATGCTATTTTAAAACATTTAAAACTTCGAAAATTTATTTTGGTGGGCCATTCTTTAGGAGGCTATATTTGTTTGCAACTTGCCAAAAATAATCCTAATAAAATAAAGGGGTTGTGCTTATTAAACTCCACTTCTAATGAGGATTCTGAAGAGCGTAAAAAATTACGTTTTAGAGCAAATAAAATGATACAAAAAAACTTTACCAATATGGTTAGAATGTCCTTTGTAAATTTATTTGGCGAAGAAAGTAGAAAAAAATTTAAAACAGCAATAAATACTGCTTTGCAAGAAGCCTTACAAACACCCATACAAGGTTATATAGCCGCCAATGAAGGTATGCGAATTCGTGAAAACAGCAATGCAGTTTTGGTAGAAAACAATTTTAAAAAGTTAATAATTGCTGGTAAAAAAGATCCTGTTTTAGATGTAAAAACTTCTTTGCAAGAAGCTGAAAAAACCAATTCTGAAATTGTGGTTTTAGATGGTGGACACATGAGTCATATTGAAAACAAAGAAGAATTAATTACTACCTTAAAAAGGTTTATAAAGTTGTGTTAACATTTTTTCTTAAAAACTCAATTATTGTACCTTGCAATAACCTTATTTAGAAGACAAAATGATGCAGAGAAATAAATTAGAAGATTTTATAAAAAACGTTTTAGACAATCGCCCAAAAGACTGGTTAGATTTAACCACACATAGATTAGATATTTACAGTGAAGAATTGGCAAAAACTGAATTTCTAAACAATTTTGAAAATATTTTTAATAATAACAGTCTAGATACTGCTTCGTTAAAAAAACTGCCAACCGCTTACGATTACATACGATTAGGGCATCCTTTGTCTTGTGTTTTAGAATGGACTTTGGGCAAGTTGTATCAACTTAAACCAGAAAATATTATCAGTTTTTCTTCTGAAACCATGCCCATTTTGGCTGTTTTAAGAACTAATTTATTGGCAAATAAAAAAACACAAATTTTATATACCAATAAGTTGCCTTCTTCCTTTGATATAGCAAAATTAAAAAATGTTTATGGCTATCAATTTGAAGTACAAGATATTGATTCAGTTTCAGAAATCGCTAGTTTTGATGGAAGCACGCTTTTAATTACAGCACAAAGTGAAATTTCTGAACTTGAACTCCATTCAAATATTGATTTTTACATCAATGTTTATAAAAATTTGGGAAGTGTTTTACTTATAAACGGACCTAATAAAAGTGATTATATTTCAGAAATACAACATGTTAGAAGAAGAGAAACCATTGCAATGACCCCAAGCAATTGTTTATCAGTTTTAAAACCCTTTGCAGAAAACACAACTTTATATGTAGAAAAAGTTGATTTTGAGAAAAACAAAACAAGCGTTATCAATGCTATTTCTAACATCACAAAAGCATATACAAAACCTCTAATTGGTTCTAGTGGATTGTCTGTACAGTTCGCAATTATGATGGGTTTGATAGATTATGCACAAGAAAATTTTGTTGATAAAGCCATTAAATTTGTGGTGCCACCAAATTGTTATGGAGGTACGAATGACCAAGCCAGACGTGTTGCTGCCTGTGCTAAAAATGTAAGTATTGTAGATTTACCTGTAGATGGAGATAATGATATGGTACAAAGTATTCATAAAGTTTTAGACACCATTGCTAAAGAGGATGCCATCCCTTTTATTATTGCAGAAATACCTACAAACCCGAGAGTAGAAGTACCTGATTTGCTAAAATTAGAAGCAGCTTTAAGTAAAGAGCGTAAAACTACAAATGGAAAAGTGGCAATTGCGCCAGTTTTTATTTTAGATCAAACTTTTTGTCCGAATTTTAATTTTTTAGGTGATGGCGAAATACTTTCTAATGTAAGTACCATTTCTTATGCAAGCGGTTCTAAGTTTCCAAGTGGCGGAAAATGTACTGCTGGTTATGTGGTTGGTAACCAAAAAACGGCAAGTTTTGTCGATAAAATAGCAACGCATTTAACAATTTGCAACAATGAAGCAACAGCGCATCAGATGGAAATATTGGCAACACAATTGCCATCTATGAACCAAAGAATAAAAGAGGCTTATGAAAATACACGAGCGTTTGTAAACTATATTCAAAAAACGTTACCAACTGCAAAAATAAACTTTGTTTCAGAAGAATTAGCAGAAGAAGGATTTACACCTTCTGTTTTTTCTTTAGACTTGCCAACAAAAGGAAATTCTGTAGCAGAAAAAGAAAGTTATAAGCGTAAACTGAATCATCAATTAATCAATAAAATGATTACCGAAATTCCTGATGAAAGTAAGTATTGTGTAAGTTATGGACAATTAAAAGGTTGTTATTGGACCATACCTGCAACCTCTACACAAGGCACCACCAAAGAAGGAGATAAAGATTATATTGCTAGAGTTTCTGTATCGCCCAATTTAGATATAGAAAAACATAAAAAAGTGTTTTTAGAGTTTGTAAAGCGTATTTAATTTTTAACGTTGATTAAATAATTGACTTGCAAAAAATAATCTTTTTTATAAACTTCTTGTGACAAACCTTTTTTCACTTTTTAGCTATCTTTGAGACTTTAATAAAAAATATGGAGGGAGTAAGCGTAATTACATTAATATCAATCGTATATTTTTCGCTGTGTATATTATTAGCGTTTTTTTTACTTTCTGTAAAATCAAAAAACAGGATAAGCAATCCGTTATTTGCTACTTTTCTACTTTTAACGGCTATAGATATTAGTGCGTATTTTCATAATTTATTTTTAGATGGTTTTGCTAATATTGTAATGGCAAAAAGTTTGTTTGCCTACTTACAAATGCCTGTTTTATATTTTTATGTATTATCTGTTTGCTATTCAAATTTTAAGCTAAAAAGAAAACACTTACTGCATTTTATACCTTTTGTAATCGGCAATTTAGTGTTGGTAAATAGGTTTTATACTAAGGATGCAACATACATTTCTAACTTATGGCAAGATTTTAATGCTATTTGGGAACTTAAATTTATTCATTTTTCTATCCATCTACAATTTGTGGTTTATATTGTTTTAATGTTTATGGTTCTTAATAAATATCAAGCAATTTACCGTCAAAATTTTTCTGATAATGCCTCTAAAACCTATGAATGGCTGTTTCAATTTACAGTGGTATCTGCAGTGGTACATAGTTTTGTTATTTTAAAAAGTATTTTAAAATATATAGATAATGATGTTAGTTTTCCCATCGCACAAATAGTAGTAAGTGTTATTGGTTTGTCTGTTGTGGTTTGGTTGGTATTTAAAGCCTTAAAACACCCTGATTTGTTTAAAAGTGTAGACTCTGAAACAGAAATTATTGAAAAAAATACACCTAAAGATTCTAATATCGATAAAGAAAAAATTGAGAATGTAATTTCATTAATGAAAACGGAAAAACCGTATTTAAATCCGTCTTTATCTATTAGAAATTTAGCCTCAGAATTAAAAATGAATTCTAGAGAGTTATCGGTTTTAATTAATCAACATTTAAACCAACATTTTTTCGATTTTGTAAACGAATATAGAATTGAAGAAGCAAAATCTATTTTAAAAAACCCAGCTAAAAAAGAGTTTACAGTATTAGAAGTTTTGTACGAAGTTGGTTTTAACTCAAAATCTTCTTTTAATACAGCCTTTAAAAAACACACGGGAACTACACCTACACAGTTTAGGAAAACTGCTTAAAATCAATTACTTAACACAAAGTCGAACGTTTGTAAAATAAAGTCGAACGAATTTCTTTAGAAGAAATCCGTTCGACTTTGTGTTTTCGGTCGCACAAAATGGGTTTGCATTGCACATTTGTATCATCAAAAACAAAAAGATGAAAACAATGAAAACTTTACAGACTTTACTCTTATTATTTTTTACAGCAATATTAAGTGCACAAACAATTTCAGGAAAAGTAACCGACAAAACAGCTGTTATTCCGTTTGCAAATGTTATTCTAAAAGGAAGTAGTGGTAAAATTGTTACAGGAACAACTACAACAGATGGAGGTGCTTTTGAATTGAAAGCATCAAAAGGAAATTATACTTTAGAAATTAGTTTTTTAGGATATGAAACTTTATCAAAAAAAATAATTTTAGATAAGAACATCTATTTAGGTACTTTAATGTTAAAAGAAAATGCACAAGCTTTAGATGAAATTGTGGTAAAAACTGAAAAACGAGTTATCGAAAGAAAGATAGACAGATTGGTTTTTAACGTTGAGAAAAGTGTTGCTGCAACAGGTGGAAATGGTATGGATGTTTTAAGAATTACACCTGGCATTCAACTGCAAAACAACACGCTTTCGATGTTAGGAAAAGGTGAAAGTCAAGTTATGATTAACGGAAGATTATCTCCATTAGCAGGCGAAGATTTAATAGCTTTTTTAAGTGGATTATCTGCAAA
>NZ_CBFHJT010000031.1:0-31858 GCF_965656025.1 Polaribacter sp. | reverse complement strand
AAAAGACATGCAATTAAAAGAGTTTATACAAGCCAATAAAAGTTCTTTTGAAGAAGAAAAAATGTCAGCAAATGCTGATGCTAATTTTGAACAATTATTAAAATCAAAATTGTATTCACCTAAAAAAGCAAAATTGAAATATTTAAAATACGTTTCTATAGCAGCTTGTTTAGCAATGCTTATTGCTACGTTGTTTTGGTATCAAGGTTATGCTGAAAATATAGAAGATAAAAGAGAGTTGCTAGCAAATTTACAAGATGATTCTGCAGGAAAACGTTTAGAAGGTATTTATAAATTTAATGACGAATACAAAAAAGAAGACACAAAAATTATAAATACTTTGGTAAAAGTATTACATAAAGATACCAACGCCAATGTAAAAATTGCCACCATTGATGCATTGCTAAAATTTCCAAAAAATGAAAAAATTAGAATTAATTTAATAAAAGCTTTAGAAAAAGAAGAAACGCCTTTGGTACAAATAAAATTAATAAAAGCCGTAAGTTTTTTAAGAGAAAATCGTGCACAAAAACCTCTTGAGAAAATTATAAATAGTAAACAAACCTTTCCTATAGTTAAGAGTAATGCAACGTTAGCTATGGTAGAAATTAAACAATAATAAAAATGAAAAAAACAAAAATAGTATTAGTTATTGCGCTTTCAATCAGTTTTTTAACGGTAAGTGCACAAGAAAAAAAAATTAAATTTAATAAAGGAACTTTAAAAATATGTTCTTCTAGAAGTTTTGTAATAGAAGGTTATGATGGAGATGAGGTAATTGTAGAAAGTTTACATTCAAATGGCAAAAATTATTTTAGTTCAACCCTTAGAACGAACGGAAAAAAAGGTACTGTAACTTCATTTAGTAGATCAGGAAGTGGCTTTAAAAATATGAAAGATAAAAAAGGAGATTTTAAAGTTACTGTAGGTGCTGTAAGTGCCGTTTATTCAGAAAATGAGAATGATACATTAATACGACCAAAACCTGTTTTTTTTAAATCATTTGATAATACTCGTAAGGAAGGGTTAAAAAAGTTAGGAAAAAAAAACACGAATAAAGAACTTGGTATTTATTTTATAATAGAACAAAACAAAGATGAACTTATTTTTAAAGATAATTTAGAAAGTGATTTTATAATGTCTGCACATAGAGAACAATATAAAATTAAAATACCAAACTCTTTAAAATTAAATTGGACAACAAATTGTACTACAAAAACAAAAGAAAGAAAATACTTTTTCTTTAATTTAGAAAAATCTAGTTTATCTAATTTTGATGGTGAAGTTGCTATTTCTTCATCGGTACAAGATGTTAAATTAAGTGATGTTACAGGACCCGTAATTATAAATACAATTGGTGGCAATGTAACTGTTGTTTTTGATAAAAAAACACCAAAAAAACTCTATTCTATTTACTCAAATAATGGTTTTATAGATATTAGTTTACCAACAAATTCTAGTTTAAAACTAGATGCTACAGCTAGCGATATTTTTAGTGATATCGATTTTAAATTAGAAGAAGAAAAAACAGAAGATAATCTTCAAAAAATGAAATTAAAACTAAATTCTGGCAGAGTGACTATGAAGTTAAATGCAGGACTTGGCAATATCTATTTGCGAAAAAAGTAAATTTTAATTAAATAAGAATCATAAAAAAATCCCGATTTGAAAATTCAAATCGGGATTTTTTATTTTCAAGAATGATAAATTGGTTTTAATTATTCACCAAAACCCATTCTCCTTTTTCTATTAAAGGAATTGCTTGTTTAAATTTTACCACTTTTTCTTCGCCACTCATTACATTTTTGATAGTAACACGTTCGTTTCTACCAATTTTTGGTTGTTCTCTTACAATCGTTTCTACAGGTTCTGCAGATTGTTGTCTAGAGTTTTGTATGGCTTGCTCTGTAGTGTTTTGTACATCTGCTTTACTTGTGTTTAAACGTTCTCTTTTTTGCTGACGAGCTTCAGAAATTTGATTGCTATCTTGTGCAGGTAACTCACCTTTAAATAAGAAAGACAATACTTCTTTATTAATATCATCAACAGTTATTTTAAACAATTCAAAAGCTTCGAATTTATAAATTAAAAGCGGATCTTTTTGTTCGTAAGAAGCATTTTGTACAGACTGTTTTAACTCATCCATTTTACGCAAATGCTCTTTCCAGTTTTCATCTATAATAGCAAGTGTAATATTTTTTTCGAAATCTGTAATTAAGCTTTTACCTTCACTTTCGTAAGCCTCTTTTAAGTTGGTAACTACTTGTAAAGATTTAATTCCGTCTGTAAAAGGAACCACAATACGTTCATATCTATCACCCTCATTTTCGTAAACATTTTTAATTACAGGGTAGGCAAGTACTGCGTTTTTTTCAATTTTATTTTTATAATGTTCTGTAACTATATCATATAATTGGTCTGTAATTTCTTTTTCTGATAGTCTTTCGAAATCTTCTTCAGAAAAAGGAGAAGTCATCGAAGAGAATTTAATCAATTCGAACTCAAAATTTTGAAAATCTTTTACAGCTTTATTGCTGTTTACAATAGATTCGCAAGTATCGTAAATCATGTTTGCAATGTCTAACTGTAATCTTTTACCATCTAAAGCATTACGTCTTCTTTTGTACACAAACTCACGTTGTGCATTCATAATATCATCATACTCTAACAAACGTTTTCTGATACCAAAGTTGTTTTCTTCTACTTTTTTCTGAGCTCTTTCTATAGATTTGGTAATCATAGAGTGCTGAATTACTTCCCCTTCTTTTAGACCCATTCTGTCCATCATTTTTGCAATTCTATCAGAACCAAATAAACGCATTAAGTTATCGTCTAAAGCAACGTAAAATTGAGAAGAACCAACATCTCCTTGTCTTCCTGCACGACCTCTTAACTGTCTATCTACTCGTCTAGAATCATGACGTTCTGTACCAATAATAGCCAAACCACCAGCTTGTTTTACTTCTTCTGAAAGTTTAATATCTGTACCACGACCTGCCATGTTTGTTGCAATTGTAACCACACCAGGTTTACCTGCTTCTGCAACTACATCTGCCTCTCTTTTGTGTAATTTTGCATTTAAAATATTATGTGGAATTTTACGCATTTGTAACATTCTACCTAACAATTCTGAAATTTCTACGGAAGTTGTACCTACTAAAACAGGTCTTTTTTGTTCTACTAATTTTACAATATCATCAATAACAGCGTTATATTTCTCACGAGCAGTTTTGTAAACTAAATCTTGTTTGTCATCTCTTTGGATGGGCTTATTTGTTGGGATTTCTACCACATCTAACTTGTAGATTTCCCATAATTCTCCAGCTTCTGTTATCGCAGTTCCTGTCATACCAGATAACTTGCGATACATTCTAAAGTAATTCTGTAAAGTTACAGTTGCAAAAGTTTGTGTTGCATCTTCAATTTTTACATTTTCTTTAGCTTCTATGGCTTGGTGCAACCCGTCAGAATAACGACGACCATCCATAATACGACCTGTTTGTTCATCAACAATCATTACTTTATTTTCCATTACTACATACTCTACGTCTTTTTCAAAAACAGTGTATGCTTTTAGTAATTGATTCATGGTATGAATGCGCTCACTTTTGATGCTAAAATCTTTATATAACTCTTCTTTTTGCGATGCTTTTTCTTCTGCAGATTTTTCTGAAGCATCAATTTCACCAATTTTCACTCCAATATCTGGCAATACAAAAAAGGTGTCGTTTTTTGTTTTTTCTGATAAATGAGCAATTCCTTTATCTGTTAAATCTATTTGATTGTTTTTCTCTTCTACAACAAACCACAAATCTTCATCTACCTCTGGCATTAGTTTGTTATTATCTTGCATGTAGTAATTTTCTGTTTTTTGCAAGATTTGTTTGATACCTTCTTGAGATAAATACTTAATTAGGGCTTTATTTTTTGGCAAACCTCTATAAACTCTTAACAATAAAAAACCACCTTCTTTATCATTACCCTCTGAAATTAATTTTTTTGCCTCTGCAAGTACACTAACCAAATGTTGTTTTTGTAGGCTAACAATGTCTGCTACTAAAGGTTTTAGTTCTGTAAATTCGTGTCTATCTCCTTGTGGAATTGGTCCAGAAATAATTAAAGGTGTTCTAGCATCATCAATTAAAACAGAATCTACCTCATCTATAATGGCATAATTTGGAGCTCTTTGTACCAAATCGTCTTTAGAACTAGCCATATTATCACGTAAATAATCGAAACCAAACTCGTTATTTGTTCCGTAAGTAATATCTGCATTGTAGGCTTTTCTACGTGCATCAGAATTTGGTTGATGGTAATCGATACAATCTGTAGTTAATCCATGAAACTCAAAAATTGGTCCCATCCAAGCTTTATCACGTTTTGCCAAATAGTCGTTTACAGTTACTAAATGCACACCATTTCCTGTTAAGGCATTTAAATATACTGGTAGTGTAGATACTAATGTTTTACCTTCACCAGTCATCATTTCTGCAATTTTACCTTGATGTAAAACAGAGCCTCCAATTAACTGTACATCATAATGTATCATATCCCAAGTAACTGGTTTCCCTGCAGCATCCCAAGAGTTTGCCCAAAAAGCTTTATCGTCTTCTAAAGTTACGTTGTCTCTTTCTGCAGACAATTCTCTATCAAAAGGTGTTGCAGTAACTTCTATTTCTTCGTTTTCTACAAAACGTTTTGCAGTTTCTTTAACTACTGCAAATGCTTCTGGCATGATTTCTAACAAAGTATCTTCAGAGGCTTTGTAAGCTTCGTCTTTTAAAGCGTCTATTTCTGCATAAATACCTTCTTGTTTATCTATATCAGCTGTTTTTGCCTCTATTTCTAAAGTTTCTATTTTGTCGGTAAACTGTTTTGTAGCTGCTTTAATCTTGTCTTTAAATTCTAAAGTTTTTGCCCTTAATTCATCATGAGAAATTTTAGAAAGTGCTGCTTCAAACTTTTTTACATCAGCTACAATAGGTTGTAAATTTTTTAAATCTTTCTGTTGCTTATCGCCCACAAAAAGTTTTATTACAGAATTTAATATGCTCATTATTATGTATTTTTTTAATTACAAAGTGTAATTGTATTTATATGTTTGTGTATCAATTTATTAAAAATCTATAAAAAGATTTAAATTTGATGAACTTAAAAACAAAAAAAAAGCCTCTTTAGAGACTTTTTAATATAATTTTTTGGTTTTTAATATTCATCTTCATTCCAAAGATAATCATCTTCAGTTGGATAATCTGGCCAAATTTCTATAATAGAATCATAAGCATCACCTTCATCTTCTATGTCTTGTAGGTTTTCTACAACTTCTAGAGGCGCTCCAGTTCTAATTGCATAATCTATTAATTCGTCTTTGGTTGCTGGCCAAGGTGCATCTGCTAAATAAGATGCTAATTCTAATGTCCAATACATTTCTTAATATTTAATTTTGTGCAAAAATAATTTTTTTACTCAATTATGCAAGTCTTTTTTAAGAAATATAATAAAAAGTTATTTTTAAGTCATGTTATTGTTTGTTAATCAGTGTTTTAAATGATATTAAAACTTAAAAATAATTTTTAATTCGATAAAAAAAGAACGTTTTAATTTTTAGTAGGTATCCATTTAATTTCTTCTACCTGTAAATCTTTAGTCAACTTTCGTGCCAGCACAAAAAGAAAGTCAGAAAGTCTGTTTAGGTATTTTAAAATGTCATTATTTATATTTTCTTGATCGTTTAACTCTACAGAAAGCCTTTCTGCTCTTCTACAAACACACCTTGCAATGTGACAGAATGACACTGCTTGATGTCCTCCAGGTAAAATAAAATGTGTCATTTGAGGTAATTCAGCATCCATTTTATCGATTTCATTTTCTAAAAATAATATTGATTTCTCATCAATTTTAGGAATGTTTAAACGCTCTTTACCACTTTTTAAAGTTTCTTTTTCTGGTGGAGTAGCTAACATTGCACCTAATGTAAATAATTCATTTTGAATATTTAAAAGTATTTTTTTTACATTATCAGCTATTTTTTGGTCTTTTATTAAACCAATGTAAGAGTTTAACTCGTCTACTGTGCCATAGCTATCTATGCGTAAATTGTATTTTTTTACTCTTTTACCTCCAAAAAGAGCTGTCGTACCAGAATCTCCTGTTTTTGTATATATTTTCATTCTTATGAGTTCAAGATTTTGAGTTTAAAATTCAAAGTTACAAAGTTTGCTTTCTAAGAAAATGTTAAACTCTAATTTTAAAATGTTCTTTTGCTTGTTCTTTTCTAAAAAACACAATTCCGTAATAAAAAAGGTCTACTGTAACTGTAACTTTTGGGTTGTTTTTTATTTCGTTCCATGCACTTTCCATTTCTGCATTCCAATAAATGTCATCAAAAATAAAAAAAGAGTTATTATGTATGGTTGATAAACAACTATGAAAGTAGTCTAAAGTTGCTTTCTTTGTATGATTTCCATCAAAAATAATACAGTCGTAAGTCTTTTTTTTAATAGTCTCAATAAATGTCTCAGAAAAATTTCCTTTTATTAATTCTATTTGCTTAAAATTATTGTCATTAAAAAGCTTTTCAGCAACATTGGCTGTTTCTTTGCAACCTTCTAAAGTAGTTATATTTGATTTACTATAACCTAATTTTAAAACACTTGTACCCAAACCTAAAGAGGTACCAATTTCTAAAATATTTAGAGGTTTGAAATAATCTATAATTTTAATTAAAATACGTGCTTTTTTATTAGAAACACCTGCTATTTTTGAAATTTTTGAAATTTGACGGGTGTTACTTTTAAAAATCTTAGAACCTGCACCAAAATCGGTGACTTTTATAAAACTTTTGTTGTCTAATAACTGACGTTTTATTTTTTTAAAAGATTTCCATTTTTTGGAATTTGTTTTTCTATACAATCCTTTGGTTACCAAATTAAAAACAAAAGGTGAATGCACACCATGTTGATTGGCCGATTTAGATAAAAAACTAAGAAATTTTCTTTGTTGATAAAACATTCTTTCAAAATGAAAAACGAAAATAAAATAAAATTATAGCTTTACACTTATAAAAAGTATATTTGTGTTTTAGACACTAAAAGAAACGATGAAAAAACATATTTTACTATTACTATTTATAGCTTCATTAACTTCTTGTATTTCGAATAAAGAAATTACCTATCTACAAGGAAAACCTATAACAAATTCTGAAATTAAAAGAATTAATAATAAACCTTACAAATTGCAAATAGATGATATTTTGAATATTACAATATCCTCTAAAAACCAAGAAATTGTTGCTGTATTTCAAAAAAATACTACAAATAACAATACTGCAACAGTTGGTAATAATGGTCTTGGTTATTTTTCTGATTACAGTGTAGATAATAATGGTAATATTAGAATTCCAACTTTAGGAGACATAAACGTTTTGGGTTATACTGAGAAAGAGGTAAGAAATAAAATAGAAAGGAAATTGAAAGAAGAATATATAAATAACGATGAAAGTTTATTTGTTACAGTAAAACTTTCTGGTATAAGATATACTGTTATTGGAGAAATAAATAGCCCAGGAACTAATGTGCTTTTTCAAAATAGGGTTTCTATAATTGAAGCCATTGCAAACTCCGGTGATATTTCTGAATTAGGAAATAGAAAAGAAGTAGAAATTATAAGACAAACTTTAAACGGTTCAGAAAAGTATACCATAGACTTAACAAAAATAGATGCTTTAACCTCAAACGTTTTTTATATACAACCTAACGATTTAATAAATATTAAACCATTAAAACAAAAGTCTTGGGGTACGGGTACAACAGCATTACAAAGTTTAAGTACTATTATTTCTGTGTTTACGCTAATTACATCAACCATAATATTGGCTAGAAATTTATAATGAATTATGAATACTAAAACAAACTTAAATTCTGGAGCTAATATAGATGTTAAAGATTACATTTATAAAGTTTTAGCCTATTGGAAACTATTTTTAGTAACCATTATAATAGCGCTTATTGCAGCAAAGTTCATTAACGGATATTTACCTAAAAAATATAGTTTAAATACCATAATTTCAGTAAAAGAAGAAAATAACCCATTATTCTCTACAGGTACAAATATTGCTTTTAATTGGGGAGGTGCTAGTGATGAAGTTGAAACCGTAAAAGTAATTTTAAGATCAAGATCTCACAATGAAATTGTAGTAAAAAGATTAAATTTCTTCATAGAATATCTGCAAGAGGGGAAGTTTAGATTAGAAGATAAATATGGTTACACGCCTTTTGTTGTAAATTTAGACAATAGTAAATACCAAATGTATGGTAAACTAATCGAAATAGAATTAACTGGTGAGGAAACTTATAAGGTGTCTTTTAATTTTAACGAATCTGGTAACAATAGACTTATAAATTACCAAAATAACTCTTTTTTAAATGTACCTTCTAAAGAATTAAAATTCACTAAAGAATATCATATTAAAGATACCATAAACACTGCGTTTTTAAATTTTTCATTAAAACAAGTACTCCCATTTAATGTTGGAGAAAAGTATTTTATACGATTTGGAAGTTTTGATGGAACTGTTGCTGCAAATAGTGGAGTTAGTGTTTCTACGATTACCAATGCAGCCTCTATGCTAAACCTTACCAAACAAGGTGCTAATAAAAATAGAATTGTAGATTATTTAAATGCTACTGTAAAGGTTTTAGATTCTGTAAAAAAAATACAAAAAATAGAATATGCTGTAAACACTAGAGCTTACATAGACACTTTATTTATAGCAGAAGAAAAGCGCTTAAGACAATTAGAAATAGATTTAGGTAATTACAGAAAAAATAATAATATATATGATTTGTCTAGCCAAGGCACTGAGATTTTTGGAGAGTCAGTTATTTTAGAAAAAGAAAAACAAACGCTTTTAAGCTACAACGAATATTTAAATAATCTAAAAAGATATTTAAAATCTAATGATAAAATAGAAAGGTCAGTTTTAGTTCCAGCATCTTTACAAGTGGAAGATCAAAAAATTACGAGTTTAATTAGTGAACTTGTTGTAAAATCTAGTGCAAGAGAGAGTTTAAGAGGAGTCGTAAAAGACAATCATCCCGATATTATACAGATAGACAGAGAAATACAAATTATAAAAAATAACTTACAAGAAAATATAGCATCGTTACAAACAATAAATAGAAGTAGGTTAAAACAACTAAATAACAAATTAATTGCTTACAATTCTAAGAAGAAAAAACTTCCACAAAAAGAGCAGGGGCTAATTTCATTTCAAAGAGATTATGAGCTATCGGAGGCTAACTACAGTTATTTAAAACAAAAGAGATACGAGGCTGGTACAGCAATTGCAGCAAATGTGTCTGATGTTAAAATTATAGATACAGCAAAAGACTTAGGAAACGGGCCAACTTACCCTGTGCCAAATTTTAATTATTTGGTAGCCATTATGTTAGGAGTTGTTTTACCACTGTTTTACATTATTATAAGAGAGTTGTTAGACAATAAAATACATACTGCAGAAGAAATACAAAACAATTATGCAATACCTGTTTTAGGAGTTGTAGGCAAAAATACAAGTAAAAATAATTTAGCCGTTTTTGAACGACCAAAATCTTCTGTAGCAGAATCTTTTAGAGCATTACGTTCTAACATTCAGTTTTTATTTAAAAATGCTAGTGATAAAGGTTCTAAAACGTTGATATTAACATCATCTGTTAGTGGAGAGGGTAAAACCATGATTTCTATAAATATGGCAACCGTTTTTGCTTTAAGTGGTAAAAAAACAATATTAGTAGGTTTAGATTTAAGAAAACCAAAAATATTTGATGATTTTGGTTTACCTAACGATATTGGTGTTGTTAATTATTTAATTAATCAAAAAACGTTACCTGAAGTAATTACAAAAACAAAAATACCGAACTTAGATTTGGTTTTATCTGGGCCAATACCACCAAATCCATCTGAACTTATGTTAAATGAAGCTGCAGATAAAATGTTTCATCAGTTAAAAGAAGATTATGATTATATTATAATTGATACGCCACCAGTTGGTTTGGTTTCAGATGCCTTAGAATTATTTAAATACTCAGATGCTGTTATTTATGTAATTAGACAAAATTATACAGAAAAAGGGATGATGAGAATGATTGATGATAAGTATAAAAATAAAGAAGTAACTAATATTAGCTATGTACTAAACGACTTTTCTATTAAAAGTAAATACGGTTATGGATATGGTTACGGTTATGGTTATGGCTATGGTTATGGTTATGGAAAATATGGTTATGGTTATCATGAGAATGATGCACCAAAAACATTTTTACAAAAAATACTAGGATTTTTTAGACCCAAAAAATAGTTTGTAAATTTTTAATATGATTTCTAAAGAAGAATACGCACCTTACTTTGAGCAATATATGCAACTTGTTTGTAACAATAATTTATCAATTGTTGAAAATTTAATTGCATCTCAAAAAGAATTTGATGGTGTTTTAAGAAATAAAAATAAAGACTTTGGAGATTACACATATAAAGCTGGTAAATGGACTATCAAAGAATTGATACAACACATCATAGATACAGAACGTATTTTTTGTTATAGAGCTTTGTGTTTTGCTAGAAATGATAAAACAGTATTACCAGGTTTTGACCAAGATCTTTTTGTAGCAAATGACAATGCCAATAAAAGAGATTACTTAGTTTTATTAGATGAAATGGCAACGTTAAGACAATCTTCCATTCAACTTTTTAAAAGTTTTTCTGATGACGTTTTTTTAAGAGTAGGGGTAGCTTCTAATAATAAAATATCTGTAAGAGCTTTGGGATACTTATTTTCTGGTCATCAAAAACACCATTTAAATATTATAAAAGAAAGATATCTATAAAAAAAACCGAAGTCTAAACTTCGGTTTTTTTGAATATCTTGTGTTTATTTTAAACTTCCTGTCATTTCTTCTGGTTTTACCCAAGCATCATATTCTTCTGGTGTTACATAACCTAGATTAACAGCTTCTTCTTTTAATGTTGTACCATTTTTGTGAGCGGTATTTGCAATTTCTGCTGCTTTGTAATAGCCAATTTTGGTATTTAATGCAGTAACTAACATTAAAGAATTATTGACCAACTCATTAATTCTTGAGTGATTTGGTTCTATACCAGCCACACAATTTTCTTCAAAAGAAGTACAAGCATCACCAATTAATTGTGCAGATTGTAAAACGTTTGCAGCCATCATAGGTTTAAATACATTTAATTCATAATGCCCTTGTGTACCACCAACAGTAACAGCAATATCATTACCCATAACTTGTGCACAAACCATGGTTATAGCTTCTGCTTGTGTTGGGTTTACTTTACCAGGCATAATAGAGGAACCTGGTTCGTTGGCAGGAATTATAATTTCCCCAATTCCAGATCTTGGGCCAGATGCCATTAAACGAATATCATTCGCAATTTTATTTAAAGAAACAGCTACTTGTTTTAAAGCCCCATGTGTTTCAACTAAAGCATCATGTGCTGCTAAGGCCTCAAATTTATTTTCTGCAGTAATAAAAGGTAAGTCTGTAAACTCTGCAATATATTTTGCTACTAAAACATCATATCCTTTAGGAGTATTTAATCCTGTACCTACAGCAGTGCCACCCAAAGCTAACTGACTTAGATGTGCTAAGGTATTTTCTAGAGCTTTTAAACCAAAATCTAATTGAGCAACGTAACCAGAAAACTCTTGTCCTAAAGTAAGTGGGGTAGCATCCATTAAATGTGTTCTACCAATTTTAACTACATCTTTAAAAGCTACTGCTTTTTCGTTTAAAGTATTTCTTAGTTTTATAATACCTGGTATGGTGGTTTCTACCACTTTTTTATAAATGGCGATGTGCATACCTGTTGGAAAAGTATCATTAGATGATTGTGATTTGTTTACATCATCATTTGGTTGAATGGTTTTTTCGCCTTCACCAATAACTTTACCAGCTATTTCATGAGCTCTGTTGGCAATAACTTCGTTCACATTCATATTAGATTGTGTACCAGAACCTGTTTGCCAAATTACTAATGGAAATTGGTCATTATGTTTACCTTCTAAAATTTCATCACAAACTTGTGCAATTAAGTCTCTTTTCTCTGCTGCTAATACACCTAATTCTGTATTTGTAAATGCAGCTGCTTTTTTTAAATAAGCAAAACCATATACAATTTCTAAAGGCATAGATGCTGGAGCACCAATTTTAAAGTTATTTCTAGAGCGTTCTGTTTGAGCACCCCAATACTTATCTGCAGGTACATTTACTTGCCCCATTGTATCTTTTTCTATTCTGTATTTCATTTTAGATAATTGTTTGTGTAGACCACAAATTTACAAAAAAGTAGGCATATTTTTTATGAACATTTTGATTGTTTTTATGTTGAAAATTTTTAGTTTTTGATAGTGAAATTTGAAAATATGTGTTATTTTTGCAGTATTAATTATTTAAAAAACGTAAAATGTTAGATTTTTCTCAATTTTCTGGATTAGTTTTATTCATGTTTATTTTTACAGCTGGGTTTTGGTTGTTAATTTTTCTACTAACATTTGTTGTACCTTATTGGATTGGTGGTACTATTTGGGAAAATTTAAAATTGAAAAAAGAAGCGAGGCAAGCTGCCGAAGGTAAATAGCTTTTAAATATATATTTATAAAAAAACTCGTCACGCTAATGTGTGACGAGTTTTTTTATAGGTTTGAGTGAGTGCGTTAGTGATTGCAGTGGAAATCCTTTTGTGAAGAATGAACAAAAGATTGCAACGTAAAGCCCATCAAACGCCCAAAATATTATCCTTCAAAATCATCGCCACCATTATCTTGTCTTTCTGGCGTAAATTTCTTTTTCTTTTGATTAAATCTGTAAACCAAACTTACTCTAAATTGTGGTTCTCTCCACTGAAACTCTGAATATTGATTTAAAAAACCTGGAATATTAGTGGTTCTTTGACTAATTCTGCTATTAAATACATCACTGAAATTAACACTTAAAGATGCTCTTTCGTTAAATAAATCTTTACTAGCAGCTAAATTCATGCTAAAAACACCTTGGCTTTCTGTTTGTGCGTTTTGTGAAGGTCCTCTATAGTTTGTGTTAATTTGTAAATCGGTTTTACCAGGTAAAGTTATTTTTTGGTTTAATCTTATAAAGTAAGAAGTGTTTTCAAAATCGAAACTTTGGGTTACGTTTGTGTTTGGATATGTGTAATCTCCATCACTAGTTACTCTAAATAAGTTAAAATCACTATTGATATTCCACACCTTAAATGGTCTATAATTTAAGGTAAATTCAAATCCTAATCTTTCTTCTGTTGATAAGTTAATTGGAAATCTTCTTGTAATGGGGTCTCCATTATCAGTAATTTCTCCTGTTGCTTCTTGGATTCTTTCCCAATTATCGTTACTAATATTATAGTATAGAGACGTGCTTAATGTAAATTTATCCCATCGTTTTAAATAACCAACATCTACAGCATCTGTAATTACTGGGTTTAAATCTACATTACCTGTATAAATATTTGCTTCACTAGACCTACTTGGAAAAGGGTTTAAGCTTCTACCTCTTGGTCTTCTAATTCTTCTGTTATATCCTAATGTTATATTTTCACCATCTTTAAATTCGTATCCTAAATTTATAGTAGGAAATATATTTCCGTAACTTCTTTCATTATTGGTAGTGCTTGTCTGTTGTACAATTTCAATGGCTGTATGCTCGTATCTTAAACCAGCTAATAACGAAATTTTGTTAAATTTTTGACCATACTGAAAGTAAGCTGCATTTACAAATTCTTCGTAATTAAATGAGTTATTTAAACCAGCATCTGGAACTAGAGGACCATTTGGGAAAACTAATCTTTCTGCTAGATAAAAACTATTGAAAATATCTCTGTAGTTTCCTCTATAACCTGCTTCATATTGAATATCTTCTCCGACAGGATGTACATAGTCAATTTGCAGTAAAGCTCTATTTTCATCTTGATCTTCTATAACTTGTTCTAAATCGTTTAAAAGATTTGCTTGCGTATCTATTTCTGTAATATTATTCAATTTATCTTCTACCTCAGTAGAGTATTGTAAGTTTACAGATAATTTTTTTCCATTACCGTCAAAATTATTCACGTAATCTAACGTATACTGTATTCTTTCTTCGTCTTCAGCTTCATTTTCGGTTCTAAATGTTGCTTCTTTAATATTTCCGTTGTTAAAGTATCTTTGGATATCATTTGAATTTACATCATCATCATTACCTCCATTAAAAACGATATTTCCTATAATACTTGAGTTTTCTGAGATATAATACTCTGCACCAAAACTTGTAAATAAAGATCTACCTAATCTACCAAAATTTCTGCTTTCTACTGTTCTAGCTACTTCCGTATCAGCTCTGTTGAAATAATTTGCATCACTAAAAGCATTACCTGGTGTTTCATTATAACGAAACCCTGTGTTTGTAAAAAGGTTCCACTTATCTGTTCGCCAGTTTGCATTGAATGCAGCACCAACTCTTGCAGGATAACCTAAATCTAACTGTAACGAACCATTAAAACCAGTTAATTTATTTTTTCTTAAAATAATATTTAAAATACCAGCTGTTCCTTCTGCATCGTATCTAGATGATGGCGAGGTAATAACTTCTACTTTTTCTATGGCTTCTGCGGGAATTTGCCTTAATGCTTCAGCACCATTTAGACCTACCAGAGCACTTGGTCTACCATCTATTAAAATAGTAACATTCTCATTTCCACGTAAACTTATATTTCCTTCAACATCTACTTGTACAGAAGGCACGTTACCTAGAACATCACTTGCATTACCACCTCTAATTGATAAATCTTTACCAATGTTGAATATTTTTTTATCTAAACGAATATCTACAGTCGTTTTTTCTGCAACTACCACAATTTCATCTAAAGAGTTGGTGTCTTCAGATAATTTAATAGTTCCTAAATTTAAATCTTTAGTAATGGTTTGTTTTGGAAAATTCTTAGATTCAAACGAAATAAACTTTATACTTATTTCGTAGGTCCCTTTTGGAGTATCAATATTAAAGTTACCTTTTATATCAGTTATACCACCAGATAATTTATTCGTAGTAGAATTTTTTAAAACAATAGTTGCATATTCTAAAGGTTGGTTAGAGGTTGCGTCTACAACCTTACCATAAATTTTTACATTGTTTGAATCGTTTTTTTGTTGAGAAAATAAGTTGTTCGCAATACATGCGAAAAGTAATAGTAGTGTAAATTTTTTTATCAAAACTTTGGTTTTTTGTTTTATGACAACAAATTTCACCTTAAGTTTAATTACTTCTAGTTAAATAAAAGTTAATAAAGATTAAACAAAATAAATCTAAATAATAGTTGTAATATTTTCTGGTGGCCTACCAACAATAGCTTTATTGTTATTTATTACAATTGGGCGTTCTATGAGTTTTGGATTTTTTAACATTGCTATAACAATTTCTTTATCTGAAAGCTCTTTTCCTTTGTAATTTTCTTTCCAAATTTTCTCAGTTTTCCTAACCAAATTAATAGGAGAGATGTTTAACAAATTGATGATTTCAGTTAATTCTGTTTCAGAAAGATTAGCATCTAAATATTTAATAATTTCAAATTCTTTGCCAGAGTTTTCTATAATAGCTAAACCTTCTCTAGATTTTCTACAACGTGGATTGTGGTATATTTTTATCATTTTTTTTAAGTTTCAAAGTTTCAAAGTTTCAAAGTTTCAAAGTTTCAAAGTTTCAAAGTTGAGATTTCTTGACTGCGCCCGAAATGACATTCGTTAGAATTCTTATGTTTGCAGAAAGCCAAAACCAACAACTAATCACTATTCTGCCCATTTAGCATTAAATAAGCTTTTAGAAATGCATTAATATTTCCATCCATTACAGCATCAACATTACCAGTCTCATGAGCGGTTCTTACATCTTTCACTAGTTTGTAAGGGTGCATTACATAATTTCTTATTTGGCTTCCCCATTCATTTTTCATTTTGTTGGCTTCAATATCATCTCTAGCAGCTTGTTGTTTTTGTAACTCAATTTCATACAATTGAGATTTTAACATCTGAAGAGCTGTGGCTCTATTATCATGTTGAGACCTAGAATTTGAGCAAGAAATCTGAATTCCTGTAGGTTTATGTGTTAACTGCACTTTAGTTTCTACTTTATTTACGTTTTGTCCTCCAGCACCACTAGAACGTGCAGTGGTTATTTCTATATCTGCAGGGTTTATATCAATTTCAATAGAATCATCTGCAACAGGATATACATATACAGACGCGAAACTTGTATGACGTTTTGCATTAGAATCAAATGGCGAAATACGTACCAATCTATGTACACCATTTTCGCCTTTTAACCAACCAAATGCATAATCTCCATCAACTTCTACAGTTACTGTTTTAATTCCTGCCGTATCACCCGATTGATAGTTGAGTGTTTTTAATTTAAAACCTTGCTTTTCTGCCCACATAGTGTACATTCTAAACAACATTTCTGCCCAGTCGCAACTTTCTGTACCACCTGCACCTGCTGTAATTTGTACCACTGCAGAAAATGAATCTCCTTCTTCAGAGAGCATGTTTTTAAACTCTATATCTTCTAAAAGTGTACTGAGTTTATCAAACTGTGTTGTTATTTCTGCTTCGTCAACTTCACCTTCTTTATAAAAATCATACAAAACTTGTATGTCTTCATCTAAACCTACTAACATGTTGTAATCTTCTACCCATTTTTTCTTGAAACGCAACTCTTTCATTACAATTTCTGCAGCTTTTGGGTCGTTCCAAAAATCTGGATTTACAGTTTTTTCTTCTTCGTTAGCTATTTCAATTAATTTTTTATCAATCTCTAAATACGATTTTAATTTTTCAATTCTTTCAGAGATATTTTTTAGTTGGTCTTGTGTAATCATAAGCTTTACAAAAATAAATGATTTTTTATGATTTCTTCTTTTAAAACTAAGCCTTATTTTTATAGATTTATAAAAAATATATTTACAATGAAAAAACTACTACTTTTTTTACTTTTTACAAGCTTATCTTTTCATGGATTTTCTCAGTTTTTTACTGAAAAGTCTGATAAAAAATTACAAAAAGGAATTACCAAACTAGAAGGTTATTTTACTTTTTATTATGATGAAAATAACGACAAATTATTTTTGCAGATACAAAATTTAGAGCAAGATTTCTTGTATGTTCGTTCACTTTCTGAAGGTATTGGTTCTAATGATATTGGCTTAGATAGAGGCCAATTAGGTGGTGGTGTTGTGGTTCATTTTAAAAAGATGGGCAATAAACTACTATTAATTCAGCCTAACCAAGATTTTAGAGCAATTACAAATAATAAAGAAGAAAAACAGTCTGTAAAAGAGGCTTTTGCAAAATCCGTCTTACACGGTTTTGAAATTAAAGAAGAAAAAAATGGACACTTTTTAGTGAATGCAACTTCTTTTTTTATGAGAGATGCTCATGGTGTTGCTAGAACTTTGGCCAGAAATAATCAAGGGAATTATAATTTAGACAAAAGCAAATCTGCTTTTAATTTAGCAAGAACCAAAGCGTTTCCTAAAAACGTAGAGTTTGATGTTTTGTTGACTTTTAAAGGTTCTCCAAAAGGTTACAATATAAGAAGTGTTACACCAGATGCGGGTTTTGTTACTGTGCATCAACATCATTCTTTTGTAAAATTACCAGATAATAATT
Organism: Polaribacter sp.; assembly: GCF_965656025.1. Classification (GTDB taxonomy): domain Bacteria; phylum Bacteroidota; class Bacteroidia; order Flavobacteriales; family Flavobacteriaceae; genus Polaribacter. The sequence goes on along the minus strand of NZ_CBFHJT010000031.1, from coordinate 14,130 downwards.
ATCAACCAAGAAAATTCGATACACGTTCAGGTGGTTATGCTATGTCTTATTTAGATTATGCAACTCCAGTAAATCAATCTATTACAAAACGTTTTATATATAGACATCGCTTACAAAAGAAAAACCCAAATGCGGCAGTTTCTGAGGCTAAAGAACCTATTATTTATTATTTAGACAGAGGTACTCCAGAACCCGTAAGATCTGCATTGTTAGATGGTGGACGTTGGTGGAACCAAGCTTTTGAAGCTATTGGTTACAAAAATGCTTTCCAAATGAAAATGTTACCAGAAGGTGCAGATCCTTTAGATATTCGTTACAATATGGTGCAATGGGTGCACAGATCTACTCGTGGTTGGAGTTATGGTGCCAGCATTTCTGATCCAAGAACAGGTGAAATCATCAAAGGACATGTAAGTTTGGGAAGTTTAAGAATTCGTCAAGACTTTTTAATTGCGCAAGCTTTACAAGCACCTTATAAAAATAATTCTGTGGATGATGATTTTGCTTTACAAATGGCAATAGCAAGAATTAGGCAATTATCTGCTCACGAAATTGGGCACACGTTAGGTTTTGCGCATAATTTTGCAGCGAGTACTAATGGTAGGGCTTCTGTGATGGATTATCCACACCCAAAGTTTACTTTAAAAAATGGTAAAGTAGATTTTTCTGATGCTTATGATACCAAAATTGGTGCTTGGGATAAAGTTACAGTAGCTTATTTTTATCAGGATTTCCCTGAAGATAAAAATAAAGAAAAAGAATTGAATTCCATTTTAGAAAATGCGGCTAAAAACGGATTGAAATACTTATCTGATGCTGATGCAAGACCACAAAGTAGTGCAAGTTCTGCTGCACATTTATGGGATAATGGAGGTAACATTCACGATGAATTATATAATATTTTAAAAATCAGAAAAACAGCCATCGCCAATTTTTCTACAGATAATATTAAAACAAATGAACCTTATTCAGTTTTAGAAGATGTTTTTGTGCCTCTATACTTTTTCCATAGATTTCAAACAGAAGCCACTGCAAAATTAATAGGTGGTTTAGAGTATAGTTATGCTGTTAAAGGCGATAACCAAACAGTAGTTAAAAATATTTCAGGTACTACAGAACGTATAGCATTACAAGCAGTTTTACAAACTTTACAAGTTGATGAAATTGCCATCCCAGAAGAAAAATTAAAATTGTTTCCACCAAGGGCCATGGGTTATGGTAGAAGTAGAGAATCTTTTAAATCTAAATTAGGCGTTGCTTTTGATGCATTTTCTGCAGTAGAAACAGCTTCTGAAATGTCTTTAAACTTGTTGTTGAATCCACAAAGAATGTCTAGGCTTATTGCTTACAAAAGCTTAAACAAAAGTCAATTAGGTTTAGCGGAATTGTTAGATGAACTTATTACTAAAACCCTTAAAAAATCTCATAAAAATAATTATTATCAAGAATTACAAAATGTAATTAATACAAAGGTTTTAGAGCAATTATTTTATTTAGGAGCTTATAAAAATCAATATAAACAAGTAAATGCAATTGTATTATTCAAATTGAATGAAATTAAAGAAATCATTCAGAATAAAAACGCTAATGGAATGCAAAATATATATGATGCAAGCATGATTAAAATGATTGACGGATATTTGAAAAATCCAACATCGTTCAAAAAACAATATGCACCAAAAATTCCTGATGGCTCACCAATTGGGAATTAAATAGAAAATTAGCAATTACAATTATCAAATTTTTAAAGATTAAGCAACCAACAATAAAAATCAATGACAATAGACCTAATTTCAGATACGGTTACAAAACCATCGCCAGAAATGTTAAATGCCATGATGCAAGCAAATGTAGGCGATGATGTATTTAATATGGATCCTACCGTAAATGCATTGCAAGAAAAAGTAGCGCAAATGTTTGGTATGGAAGCAGCACTTTTTTTTCCTTCAGGTACTATGGCAAATCAAACTGCCATAAAATTGCATACAAACCCTGGGGATTTGGTAATTGCAGACAAATATGCACATATTTACAATTACGAAAGTGGAGGAGTAGCCTTTAATTCTGGTGTAACTTGTAAGTTAATTGATGGTCATAGAGGTATGTTTACTGCAGATCAGATAATAGAAATAGCTACTGCAAAACCACAAATTTATTTGCCTTATACAAAATTGGTTTGTTTAGAAAATACAACTAATAAAGGTGGAGGTGCTTGTTGGGATTTTGCTGAAATAGAAAAAATACATCAAATTGCTAAAAAAAATAACTTAGCATTTCATTTAGATGGTGCACGTTTATTTAATGCTTTGGTAGCTAAAAATGAAACTCCAAAACAATATGGTGCCTTGTTTGATACCATTTCTATCTGTTTTTCTAAAGGTTTAGGTGCACCAATTGGTTCTATGTTATTGGGTTCTAAAAAACATATTCAAAAAGCATTACGTTTAAGAAAATTATTAGGTGGAGGTATGAGGCAAGTTGGTTTTTTGGCAGCAGCTGCAAATTATGCTTTAGACAATAATATAGATCGTTTGGCAGAAGACCATAAAAAAGCAAAAGAAATAGCCACAGTGCTAGAAAATTGTAATTACATTACAAAAATAGAACCTGTAGAAACCAATATTTTGATTTTTTATGTGGATAAAAAAATAGGTGCAGACATTTTTATAGAAAAAATGGCGTCAAAAAATATTTTATTAACACCCATGGGCGAAGGTAAAATTAGAATTGTTACACATTTAGATTATACAGATGAAATGCATCAAATATTATTAAAAGAATTGCAAAATTTTTAGAAATAAAAACGCACAACAGGAGAAAATGGCGATGCAAATACACTCTTGTTTTCGTCATATAAAACATCATAACGAAGACCAAAAGCAAATCTACCTCGGTTGTAAGCAATTCCTAAATGCAATGCAGGAAAATTGGTATTAACAGTGCTACCAGAAATATCAGATTGTTTCGCAAAATGATAATCGAATTCGCCAGATAACTGTATGCCTAAATTTGTTTGATATAAAGAGATTAAACTAGCACCGTAAACGCTTGTGGTAAAATCGTTAATTTCTGAATATAAGTAGTTTAAGCCTGTGCCTAAAGAAAAACCATTGTTAAAATTGTAAATGGCACTTGGTGAAATACCAATAGTAGTTTGGTTACCAAAACCTAAGGAAAATCCACCACCAAATTGTACGTTATCCCAAAAGTCAGGTTGTTGAGCGTAACCCAATAAAGAAAAACAAAGGCAAAATGTTAGTAAAATTTTTTTCATTGAAATATAACTTTAATTTGCGTTGTCTAATTTAGCCAATTCTTTGTAATTTCTTTTTAATTTTTTTAATAAAAATCCATAAAGTAATTGATAGAAGAGCCACAAGACTCCTAAAAATAAGAGAGTAGCAAGTAAAGTAGCCCCAATTACCATAAAAATTTGAGCTGTATTTAAATCTGTAGAATTTGCGTTAATAGTTGCTACAGTTGCTACCATCATTAATATAGCTACATAGGCTAAATTAAAAATTACATAATTTCTAACCGTTTTACGAGTTTTTAAAATCTTATTCATTAAAATTTTGGTAGACTCTAGAGTAGAAATTCTTTTGTAGTTTAAATAAAACTTAATTAAAAAGTAAAAAATAATAATATATGCCAAAATATTTGAGTAGTAAATAAAATTTTCTAATCCTATTTTTCGATATTCTTTCATAGCAGTTTCCATATCTACAAAAAAGTACAAAGAATTTAATATTACAAATTCTAAAATACCAATAATAAAAATCCATTTTACAATAGATGATGATTTGGAGTGCGCTAACTTGTAAATTTCTATGGCAGACAATTTACTGGTTTCTTCTGGTTGATTTGTCCAGGCTTTTTTATAGTTTTCTAATAAATCCATATCTATGGGTTTAAAATATTTTTTAATTTTTCTTTTGCTCTATTCATTTTAACCCTTGCATTTACGCTAGAAATTCCTAGGGTTTCAGATATTTCTTTATAAGGTTTATCTTCTAGATACAAGAAAATAAGCGCTTTTTCAATATCATTCAAAGTATGAATAGCTTTGTATAATGCTTTTAATTGCACTTCCTCTGTATCATCATAATCCGTTGCTTTAATTTTGTAAGCAACATCACTAATGTCTTGCGTTTTTACCTTTCTGGTAGATTTTCTATACAAAGAAATTGCTGTATTTAAAGCAACTCTATACATCCAAGTACTAAATTTAGAATCCCCCCTAAATTTTGGGTAGTTTTTCCAAACCTGTATGGTTATCTCTTGAAATAAATCATTATGCGCACTTTTATTTATAGTATACACCCGACAAATTTTATGTGCTATATTCTGATTTTTTTCAAAGTCCTCTAAAAATTTAGCTTCTAAATCTTTTTGCACTTCGTTTTTGGTTAATTAATAGTTACTATATAAGTAGCAATAATAGCTAAAATGTTACATTTATATTAAAAAAATAATTGTTGAAGTTATTTTCTTTACATTTGTTCAACTTAAATATACATAAATTGAACAATATTAAGCAAGATTTTACAATTAAAGACTTAGAGAATATCTCTGGTATCAAGGCTCATACGATACGAATATGGGAAAAAAGATATGGCTTATTAGAACCTCAAAGAACAGATACAAACATTAGATTTTATTCTCATAGCAATCTGCAAAAGTTGCTAAACATTGTTTTATTAAATAAAAACAATCATAAAATATCTAAAATTGCAAAAATGTCTGAAGAAGAAATTAAAGTTCAGGCAAGAGAATTGGCTTTCTCTAAAGCCATTAATGACGAGGCAATAAATTCTTTTAAACTTTCTATGTTACAGTTTGATAAGGTATTATTTAATAGTACTTATGACAAACTTTTGCATAAAAAAACATTTAGAGAAATTTTTAAAGATGTTTTTATACCTTTTTTAGAACACATTGGTTTATTATGGCAAACAGATACACTATTACCCGCTCATGAGCATTTTATCTCTAACTTAATTGCACAAAAAATACACATTAATACAGAGAATTTACAATACACTGTAACTTATTCTAATAAAACTTATGTGTTGTTTTTGCCAGAAAACGAAATACACGAATTAGGTTTGTTATATTTAAACTATGAGTTGGTGTTAAGAGGAAATCATACTATCTATTTAGGGCAAAGTTTACCATTAGACAATTTAAACTATTTCTTTAAAAACGATAGAGAGTTGTGTTTTGTTACTTCTTTAACAGTGCAACCTTATGATGATAAATTAGATGATTATTTTAATCAGATAGATGCTATTTTAAAGGATACAAATCATCAATTTATTGCTATTGGTAGAAAAACAGAGTTGATTAAAAATAATCAATATAACTTTGAAATCTCTTTCTTTGATACGGTAACAGATTTGTTAAAAGAATTATAATTTTCACTACATAAAAAAAAATTGTTTAATTTTTAAATATATTTGTTAAACAATAAAATCTAAATGGATAAACAGATTTATATAATAGGCTCGGGCTTTTCTGCCTTGTCTGCCTCTTGCTACCTCGCCAAAGAAGGTTATAAAGTTACAGTATTAGAAAAAAATGACACCTTAGGTGGTAGAGCAAGACAATACAAAAAAGATGGTTTTACTTTTGATTTAGGACCCTCTTGGTATTGGATGCCAGATATTTTTGAACGTTTTTTTGCAGATTTCGGCAAAAAACCATCAGACTACTATACGTTAGATAAATTAGATCCTGGTTACGAGGTTTATTTTGGAGAAAACGATTCATTAAAAATATCTGAAAACCTAGAAGAAATTTATAAAACTTTTGAAGAAGTTGAAAAGGGGAGTAGTAAACATTTAAAAACATTTTTAGACTCTGCAAAATCTAATTATGAAACTGCTATTTTAGATTTGGTGTATAGACCCGGTATTTCTCCTCTAGAATTGGTTACAACTACAACAATAGCAAGAGTTAGTCAATTTTTTTCTACAGTTAGAAAACAAGTGCGTAAAAATATTACCAACAATAAATTAATACAAATTTTAGAATTTCCTGTATTATTTTTAGGAGCAAAACCTAGTAATACGCCTGCATTCTATAATTTTATGAATTATGCCGATTTTGGTTTGGGTACTTGGCATCCAAGAGGAGGTATGTATAAAGTGATAGAAGGTATGGTTACTTTAGCCACCTCTTTGGGCGTAAAGTTTGAAGTAAATGCCAATGTAGAAAAAATATTAGTAGACGATCATAAAAACGTTTCTGGTTTATTGGTAAATGGTAAAGAAATTAAAACAGATATAGTTTTAAGTGGTGCGGATTATCACCACACAGAAACATTATTAGACCAAAATTTAAGACAATACTCAGAAAATTATTGGAGCAAAAAAACATTTGCACCATCGTCTTTACTGTTTTATGTTGGTTTTGATAAAAAAATAGAAAACGCAAGTCACCACACATTATTTTTCGATACAGATTTCGATGCGCATGCAGAAGAAATTTACGACAATCCAAAATGGCCAACAGCACCTTTATTTTATGCAAATTTTACTTCTATGACAGACAAAACATCTGCACCAGAAGGTAAAGAAGCTGGTTTTTTCTTAATCCCTTTAGCACCAGGTATCGAAGATACAGAAGAATTAAGAGAACAATATTTTCATAAAATTATCGATAGGTTTGAAAAATTAACCAACCAAAAAATAAAAAATAATGTTATCTTTAAAAGGTCTTTTTGCGTAAAAGATTTTAAAGAAGAATACAATTCTTACAAGGGTAATGCGTATGGTATGGCAAATACTTTATTGCAAACTGCTTTTTTAAGACCCAAAATTAAAAGTAGTAAAGTAAATAATTTGTATTTTACAGGACAATTGACAGTGCCAGGTCCAGGTGTACCACCAGCATTAATTTCTGGTAAAATTGCCTCAGAATTAATTACTAAAAATTAAGAGTATTATGAAAGAATTATTTGACAATGTTTCTAACGGTTGCAGTAAATTAGTTACTAAAAAATATAGTACCTCTTTTTCTTTGGCTGTAAACATGTTATCCCCAAAAATAAGAACAGATATTTATAATATTTATGGCTTTGTACGTTTTGCAGATGAAATTGTAGACACATTTCATGATTATGATAAAGAAGAGTTAATGGCTCATTTTGAAAAAGATTATTACATAGCAAAAGCACAAGGTATTAGTTTAAATCCTATTTTAAATTCCTTTCAGCAAACGGTTAATAAATACAAAATACCAGATGCAATGGTAGAAGCTTTTTTACGAAGTATGAAAGCAGATTTGCACAAAACGGAATATCAAACAAAAGAAGAGTATGATGCATACATATATGGTTCTGCAGATGTTGTAGGCTTAATGTGTTTAAAAGTTTTTGTAAATGGAGATGATGCTAAGTTTAACGAACTAAAAGATGCCGCAATGCGTTTGGGTTCTGCTTTTCAGAAAGTGAATTTTTTAAGAGATTTAAAAGACGATTTTGAGCTATTAAATAGATCTTATTTTCCAAATATAGATTTAGGAAAGTTAGACCCAGCCTCTAAACAATTAATTATAGATGAAATTGAAGAAGATTTTAATTATGCCTTTAAACACGGTATTTTAAAATTACCAGTAGAAGCTAAATTTGGCGTTTATATGGCTTACAGATATTATAGAAGATTATTAAAAAAATTAAACAGTGTACCCTCAGAAAAAATTATGGACACTAGAATTCGAATTTCTGACCCAATGAAAATAAATTTGTTGGCAAGAAGTTATGTAAAATATAAATTAAATTTAATTTAAAAATGTTATACGCACTTATCACTATAGGAGTTTTCTTATCAATGGAAGGCGTTACTTGGCTTACCCACAAATATGTTATGCATGGTTTTGGTTGGTTTTTACATGAAGATCATCATGAACCAGGTTACCCCAATGTTTTTGAAAAAAACGACGCTTTTTTTGTAGTTTTTGCAGTACCAAGTATGGCACTTTTCTTTTTAGGAACATATACACCACAAACCTACTTGTTTTTTATAGGTTTGGGTATTTTGTTTTACGGTATTGCTTACTTTGTAGTACACGATGTTTTAATTCATAGAAGATTTAGCTGGTTTAAAAATACTAATAACAGGTATTTAAAAGCATTAAGAAAAGCCCACAAAGTTCATCATAAAAATATGGGTAAAGAAGACAGTCAATGTTTTGGTATGTTGTTTGTACCACTTAAATATTTTAAAGAACAAAATTTAATTTAGGGAGTTTTAACGTGCTTTACATTATATCTTTTTTCATAAAAAGAAAAAAGGATGCCATTACAATCTCTAACGCAACTTGCTTGCTAGCTTATCTCTTTTTATAAAATCAGTATACCTTATATAGTTTTTCCCTTAGGTTTTATATCTAAGGGTTTATTTTATAAATAACCTTAATAATAGTTTACATATTGATAAATCTTTAATGAAGTATTTAAAAATTATAATTTTAATTATCACCTCAATAATGTTCACTTCTTGTGATAATTTTTTCGAGTTTAGTGTTTATGAAGCAGATGTAAAACCAGAAAAACAAAATACCACCGCTAAAAACTTAGAATTAATACAAAATTTTACCCTAAACTCAGATACATTTAAATTCGCTTTTATCTCAGACTCTCATTACTTTTATGATGGCTTAAAAAAAGTAATAGACGATATTAATAAAAATGATGAAATTTTATTTGTTGTCTTTGGGGGCGATATTACAGAGCAAGCACTGATTAAAGAATATGATATTTTTTACGACATCATGTTAACTTTAAAAAAACCATACATAACCGTTATTGGCAATCATGACTATAATGCAAATGGAAATTTAATTTATACAAGAATGTTTGGTGATTTTAATTACTCCTTTGTTTTTAACAATAATAAATTTATTTTATTTGATGATATCGTTTGGGAAAGTAAGAAAAAACCAGATTTTAATTGGCTTTCAAAAGAATTACAAAATACAGATAACTTTAATCAAGTATTTGTAATTGCTCATATTCCTCCACTTGGAGACCAATTTACAACAGAAATGACCAATACATATAGAAAGGTAATGAGCGATAATAACGTGCCTCTTTCTTTGCATGGGCACACACATAGCTACGAGTATACACAAGGACAGGTAAGTTATTTAACAGTTCCATCTTTAAAAGAAGAGGCTTATGGTATTGTTACAGTAAATACAAAATCTTTTAATGTTGAATTGATAGAACTATAATTATATGAATTTTAGAAAATTAATTATTGTTTCGTTTCTATACTTGTTTTTTGTAAGATCATTTGCTCAAGATAAAACAAATACTAACAAACAAAAACCTTGGTATACGCCAGATTATACAACTGTACAATTAGCTGGTAATATTGGTTTTTTATCAACAGGAGTTGGTTATAAATTGTTTGAAGATACTTGGTATGCAGAACTTTTGTACGGTTATGTACCTGCTGCAAGATCTAAAGCAGAATCCATTCATTTGCTAACTATAAAAAATACATTTCCTATCACAAACAAAGAAATTGGTAATGGTTTTACAATTTCTCCTATTGCAGGTTTAGGGATGACTTATCATGTTGGAGCTAATACATTTACTACTTTACCAAGCAGATTTCCTAAAGGATATTACATTTCAAATGCTATTCATTTTACTATTTTTGGTGGATTTAATCTTCACAAAAAATTTAAAAATGAAAACTTTTTTAAAGGCGCAGATTTGTATTACGAACTGGGTACAGTAGAATCTTATTTATGGTTTGTAATTACCTCTAGTGAAGTTTCCTTTAGTGAAGCTTTTAGTTCAGCAATTGGTGTACGATTATATTTTTAAAAGGCTTAAAAAAAAGCAGTTATACAAATAACTGCTTTTCTAATTCATTATTTAGGATATTTTTCACGAATTTTATCCAAACCTAAATTATGAATGCTACCTAAGTGTGTATGTTCTTTTCCTAAATCGGGTGTGTAAGTTCCTGATTGAACTTGCCCACCAATTTTTTGATAGGCTTCTCTAAAAGACATTCCTTCAACCACTAAGTTATTGATGCTATCAACTGTAAATAAATATTGATATTTCTCGTCATTCAAATCGATATCTTTTACAATAACTTGCTGAATTGCATAATTAAAAATGTCTAAAATATCTTTTACATCTTCAAAAGCATTGATGATGTTTTCTTTTAATAATTGAAAATCTCTATGATAACCCGTTGGTAAATTATTAGTAATTAATAACATTTCTGAATGTAATGCTTGAATTTTATTACACTTTCCTCTGATTAATTCAAAAACATCGGGGTTTTTCTTGTGTGGCATAATGCTACTTCCTGTTGTTAATTCATCAGGAAACGTAATAAAACCAAAATTCTGACTCATATACAAGCAAACATCCATAGAAAAACGAGCCATGGTATTACACAATCCACCTAAAGCAGACGCAATTGAACGCTCACTTTTACCACGACTTAATTGTGCAGCAACTACATTGTATTTTAAGGTTGCAAAGTTTAATTCTTTGGTGGTTAATTCTCTGTCAATAGGGAAGGAGCTACCATAACCAGCAGCAGAACCTAAAGGATTTTGGTCTACTACTTTTGCAACTGCATTTAATACATAAACATCATCAATTAGTAATTCAGCATACGCAGAAAACCACAATCCAAAAGATGATGGCATTGCTACTTGTAAATGCGTATAACCAGGTAATAAGCTTTTTTTATGTGTTTCTGCTAAGTCTAAAAGTGTGTCAAAAAGTGTTTTTGTTTTAGAGTTGATAACTGATAAATTATCTTTATAGTACAAATGTAAAGCCACTAAAACTTGATCGTTTCTAGAACGAGCAGTGTGAATTTTCTTACCAACTTCGCCTAATTTGTTTGTCAATTCCCATTCAATTTTAGAATGTACATCTTCAAAAGAGGGTTCAATTACAAAAGTTCCGTTTTCGATGTCAGACGATAGTTCTTGTAATCCTTTTTTTAAGTCCTCTAATTCATCTGCAGAAATAATTCCAATAGACTCTAACATTATAGCGTGTGCTAATGAGGCTTGTACATCATATTTAGCAATGTGAATATCAATTTCTCTATCATTACCCACTGTAAAATTTTCTATTTGTTTGTCTATGGTAAATCCTTTATCCCAAAGTTTCATATTTATATGGTTTTTGGTTTTTGGTTTTTGGTTTTTAGTTGAAGCCTTACACGCCTAACAACTAAAAACCATCAACCAATAACTATTTTATTATTACACGATTTAACAATTCAATATATATTTCTATTCCTTCTTCAATTTCTGCCAAATATATAAATTCATTGGCAGAATGAGAACGAGTGCTATCTCCTGGACCTAATTTTAATGATTGACATGATAAACACGCCTGATCTGATAGCGTAGGAGAACCATAGGTTTCTCTTCCCATGGCAATTCCTGCTTTTACCAAATCGTGATCTGTTGATATTGAAGATGAATTAAGACGTAAACTCCTAGGCACTATTTTAGTACAAGGCGATTTTTCTTGTAAAATAGTTGCAATTTCTTGATTAGAATAGGCATCATTTACACGAACATCTACCACCAAATCTACATGTGCAGGAACTACATTGTGCTGCGATCCTGCATTAATTTGTGTTACTGTCATTTTTACATCACCCAAAGCTTTCGAAGGTTTTTCGAATTTAAAGTCTTTAAACCATTGTAAAATATCAATTGTATTGTAAATGGCATTGTTATTATTAGGATGTGCTGCATGACTTGGAGTGCCTTCTACAACAGCATCAAAAACGACCAAACCTTTTTCTGCAACAGCTAAATTCATTAAAGTAGGTTCACCAACAATAGCAACATCTATGGGGGGAATGATTGGTAACATGCTATTTAATCCGTTTTGCCCACTACTTTCTTCTTCAGCAGAAGCTACTATAACTAGGTTGTATTTTAAATTTTCTTGATGATAAAAATTCGTAAAAGTGGCTATAAGAGAAACCAAACATCCACCAGCATCATTACTGCCTAAACCATATAATTTTCCATCTTCTACAAAGGCTTTAAAAGGATCATTTGTATAAGCAGAATTTGGTTTTACAGTATCATGATGAGAATTTAGCAACATTGTAGGTTTGCTTTCATCAAAATATTTATTGGTTGCCCAAACATTATTTTTAGTTCTATTAAACGGAATTTTAAATTCTTTAAACCAATTTTCTAATAAAATTGCTGTTTTATCTTCTTCTGATGAAAAAGACTGGGTTTCTATTAAACTTTTTAAAAGTGATATTGCTTTTTCTGTTAATTGTTTTATTTCCATTTTATAAAGTTATGGTTGTAAAGTTCGTATTTTCTTTTGTAAACATTGCTGTATTGCCAATGTGTACTTTTTGCACACCATTGTTTAAAGCATTAAAGCAATTGTCTATTTTAGGAATCATTCCGTCTGTAATTATGTTATTTTCTAGCAGTTTTTTATATATTTGGGTATTTATTTGCTGAATTACAGAGGTTTTATCATTAAAATCTTGTAAAACACCATTCAGTTCAAAACAATAGTAAATAGATGTATCGTAAATTTTGCTCATAGCAACAGCAATGGTACTAGCAATGGTATCTGCATTTGTGTTTAGTAATTGCCCATTTCCATCGTGTGTAATTGCGCAAAAAACAGGTGTAAAATCTGCTTTTATTAATTTATCTATCGATTTTTCTGCTACCTTTTTTACATCACCTACAAAACCAAAATCTATCTCTTTTACAGGTCTTTTATCTGATTTTATACTGTTGATGTCTGCCCCAGTTAAACCAATGGCATCTGTGTTTAAAGCTTGTAGTTTAGCTACTACATTCTTATTGACTAAACCTCCATAAACCATGGTAATAACCTCTAAAGTTTCAGCATCAGTAATACGTCTACCATTTATCATTTTAGACTCAACACCTAATTTAGATGCAATATGTGTTGCACGTTTTCCACCTCCGTGAACTAAAATTTTATGTCCTTCAAGGTTAGAAAATAGTTGTAAGAAAGTATTTAAAGAAGTTTCATCTTCAATGATATTTCCTCCTATTTTTATGATTGATAGTTTTTCCATTTGTGCTGAACTTGTTTCAGTATCTTTTTATTTATGTTAGATGCTGAATCATGTTCAGCATTAGAAAATCTAAAGATTTTCTAATATTTTCTTTAACACCAATTGTGCTGCAAAAGTTCTATTGTTTGCTTGTGCTATGACCAAAGAACTGTCAGAATCTAAAACATCATCTTCTACCACAACATTTCTTCTCACAGGCAAACAATGCATAAATTTTGCTTCTTTTATTTTATCTTTTGTGATGGTCCAATTCTCATCAACCTCTAAAAGTTGACCATAAGATTCGTACGAACTCCAATTTTTAGTATATACAAAATCAGCATCTTTAAAAGCTTCTTCTTGATTATGAACAATAGGTGTATTTTTGGTTATTTCTGGATTCAAATTATATCCTTTAGGATTTGCAATGACAAAATCAACATCCATTTTTTGCATTGCTTGTGTAAAACTATTAGCCACTGCATGAGGTAAAGTTTTAACATGAGGAGCCCAACTTAAAACTACTTTTGGTCTCTTTTTAGTAGCATTTTCTGCAATTGTAATTGCATCTGTTAAGCCTTGTAGTGGGTGCCCAGTTGCACTTTCCATACTTACAATGGGTACAGATGCAAACTCAACAAACGAATTTAAAACTTGCTCAGATTCGTCTTTTTCTTTGTCTGTTAAACTCGGGAAAGCTCTTACAGCAATTACATCACAATATTGAGAAACCACTGCTGCAGCTTCTTTAATGTGTTCTGCTGTGTTTCCATTCATTACAGTTCCATCACCAAATTCTATACCCCAAGCATCACCAGAAACGTTCATAACTATTGGATCCATTCCTAAATTCAAAGCCGCTTTTTGTGTACTTAAACGCGTACGTAAACTCGAATTAAAAAATAATAAACCTAAAGTTTTGTTTTTTCCTAATTCTTTGTTTTTTAAAGGGTTTGCTTTAATTTCTCTGGCTTCCTCAATCCAAGAATCGATATCTTCTATATCATTTATGGAGGTGTAATTTTTCATTTTGTACTATTTTATAAAAGAGATTCTT
>NZ_CBFHJT010000030.1:32751-34149 GCF_965656025.1 Polaribacter sp. | reverse complement strand
ATGGGAGCTACAAAATGCAAACCATAGTGTATTACAAATTGTACATCTATCATTTACTTCTTTTTAGATTTTACTAAATCTCTTCTAATTCTACTTAGTTGCACAGGCGTAATATTTAAAAAAGATGCAATGTGATATTGAGTGACAAGGTTTTCTATTTTAGGCACTTTTCTTTTCAGTTTTAAATACCTTTCTGTAGCATCTAATGCAGATAAATCAAAAATTCTTGTTTCTAATTCTAAGAATATATTTTCTAAAATATTGATGTAGAGTTTACTTATGTTTTGATCTTTTGAAGCCAATTTTCTAAAGGCTTTAAAGTTAATGGGATATACTCTGCAATCGGTTAAACAATCATAAGAAAATTTAGATTTTTTATCTAAAATTAAAGCACCTAAAGGCCCCAAAGGTCTTTGCGCAATAAATAAGTTTCTTGTCTGTTTTTTTTCTTTTTTAATGATATAATAAGATCTAACAACACCAGCATCTAATATATACATGTTTTCTTCTATTGAACCTACTTCAGATAAAATTTCTCCTTTTTTTAAGTTTAAAGGCTTCTGAACTAGGTTTAATAATATTTGTTTAGATTCTTTTGGAATTCTCTGAAAAGCATCTAAATAAGATATTAAATTTTCCATAACAATAAGGATATAATTTACGGGGGACTCTATTTAGACTCTAAAGTTAGTCTTTTTTTTCTAAAAAACTAATTGCGTTTGGGCCCTCCATAAAAAGTAAGTCTAAGATAGATAGGTTGGGCAAAAATCCATGTTTGTCATCAAACATTTGAATGTACTTCTTTGCAATATTATCTGGTTGATGTTTTACATCTGCCAAAAAACGAAAATCATTTTGTGCACATTCGGTTTCGTAAGAAGTGGTTTTTTGAAACTGAATATCGAGTTGTAAAGCGTCTTTGACAAATAAAAAAGTATCAAGGTTTAGGTCTTGTAAAAAAGTATATTCTTTGGTAAATATGGGTACTAAATCATCTACATAAAACTCAAAAAAAGGCGAGTTATGGTAAGCAGTTTTTAAAGATTTTAAATGTTGGTCTTGCCAAGGCACATTATTTTCTACACGCGTGTCTTTTGTTTTTTTTCTACCTTTTGTAGCAAGATGTTTTACAGGAATGTTCAATAATTGCTTACCATTTGTATTATAAATGTAGCATCTATTTCTATAACTTTGTTTCTGAAAATTATCTTCTATCTCAAAAGTTATCGTTTTTTGATTAGCAATAGCAGTATACTGAGAAATAGGAGAGAAGTACGTAGGAATAAACAACCCCATTGTCTATTTTTTAGCGGCTTTTTTCTTACTTTTAAAAATACTATATCCAATGTATAAGGCAATTAGCCCAAAAACTACATATCTGTAAGAAACAGGTTTTCC
>NZ_CBFHJT010000030.1:20753-32651 GCF_965656025.1 Polaribacter sp. | reverse complement strand
GCAGCTTCTTCTTCGGTTAAGTTAACATTTATTTTATTCTCTACAGAAACCATTTTTAGTTTCGTTGCCAAATCTTGACTTACGCCACCAGCAACTTCTGTGTATAGAGAATCGTTACTAATTTTAGTTAAGTTAGCCGCTTTTTCAAAAGCATCTTGCACTCTTGCATCATTCCAATATTCATTTAAAATTTTAAAAACACCCGTTCTTTCTTTTTTAATAATAAATTTAGGAAACGTATTTCTAGTAATTGGCTCTTTAGCCTCATACGTATAGTAAAATTGTAGTTTGGCTCTGTCTGGTAACACATTTTTCTTGCCATTAATATATACATAACCATTTCTTAATTCTAAAGAATCACCAGCAATAGCCACACAACGTTTTACATAATTTGTTCTTTTATCTACAGGTTTGTAAGTAAAATCACCAGAGTTATCACCCCACATGGTTTTTAAAGAATCTACAGGCCAATTAAAACATACTATATCGTTGTTTTTAATTTTTTGTAATCCCGGAAGTCTTGTGTAAGGTAACTGAGGTTTTTTTAAGTAAGATGCAGTTCCAGTAAATGGTAAAGAATCGTGTACCATAGGCGCTGCAATAACCGTTGATGGAACTCTAGCACCATAATGAAACTTGCTTACAAACAAATAATCGCCCACCAAAAGTGTTTTTTCTAAAGAAGAAGTGGGTATGGTAAATGGTTGCATAAAGTACGTGTGAACCAAAGTTGCTGCAATAATAGCAAAGGTAATCGAGCTTACCCATTCTCCTAATTCCGAACGTGGTTTTATACTTCTATCTGCATTATAAGTGGCATCTGTAGCATAATTAATATAGTAGATGTAAAAACCTAAAGTAATAATCACTAAAAGTGAGTCTATTTTTTTATAAAAACCGAAAGTTCTAATGGTTTCTATCCAAATTACAGGAAACATTAATAGGTTTACTACAGGTATAAATAGCAAGATAATCCACCATTTTGGGCGTTTTATCAGCTGCATTAAAACAATTCCGTTATAAATTGGAATTGCTGCTTCCCATGCTTTTCTGCCTGCTTTTACATATAGCTTCCAAGTACCTAAAAAATGAATTACTTGTACTGCTAAAAAAAAGATAAACCATTCTGTAAATGTCATAATTTTAGTATTGTTGTCAGTTCGAGCGCAGTCGAGAAATAAATTCACGTTGTTTTGGTTGACCTCTCGACTGCGCTCGAGGAGACATTTATTATTTTAATTAGTTATTAAAAAACTAATTTGTTACATTTTTAATGGATGTTTAACACATCTTTCATAGAAAAAACACCTTCTTTATCTAAAATCCATTCTGCAGCAACTACTGCACCTAAGGCAAAACCTTTTCTATTGTGTGCTGTGTGTTTTATTTCAATGGAATCTACTTCAGAATTATACCAAACAGTATGTGTACCAGGAATTTCTGGAATTCTTTTAGCCACAATAGGTATGTTTTTTTCCGATGTTTTGTTGTCTAACTCCCATTTTTCTTTCGACGAATTTTCTATAATTCCTTCTGCTAAAGTAATCGCTGTTCCACTTGGTGCATCTAATTTTTTAGTATGATGAATTTCCTCCATCGAAATATCATAATCTTCTAAATTTTGCATCATTTTAGCCAATTGTTTGTTTAGCTCAAAAAATATATTAACACCCAAACTAAAGTTTGACGCATAAATAAAAGCTCCTTTTTCTTTTTTACAAAGATTTACAGCATCCTCATATTTATCTAACCAGCCAGTGGTGCCAGAAATTACAGGTACATTATTTTTTAGACAATTAGAAATGTTATCAAAAGCAGATGTGGGCACACTAAAATCGATGGCTACATCTGCTAAAGTAATATCTATTACGTCTTCCACATCTTTTTTTATAACAATTTCATGACCTCTAGAAATTGCAATTTTTTCAATTTCTTTACCCATTCTACCATAACCCAATAATGCAATTTTCATTTTTAAAAAGTATATTTTAGTGTTAAACCAACTTTTGGAGCATCAAACTGTATAGGATCTTGCACCAATGTTGGTCTAATTGATAAATTATCGTCTGTATTAAATTGAAGCAAGTGTGCGTTAACACTTGCTTCTACAATTTGTAAAACATAAAGAATAACCCCAGAAAGTAAAGACATATCTCTGTTTTCTCTTAACTGTTCTTGTGCTCTTTCTAGTGTTTCTAAGGAAACTCTTTCGTTTCCTAAATCGTCTGTAAATTCGTCTTGAAAACCATTTTTTCTTAACCGATAAGCAGTTCTATACCTTTTGTAGTTACTGTTATTTGTTAAGTAATAATAGGTTGGTATTGCTAAAGCGCCCCATACAACAGGTGCTTTCCAGTATTTTTTATTATAAATTTGACCCAAACCAGGAAAAATAGCAGAGTAAAATGCGGCTTTAGCTGGTGCTAAAGGTTTATATACACCCTGAGCAACAAATACATCACCTTTAATTTTTAGATCTTTTACTTTTGTAGAATCTATTTGACTAAAAAGTTGTAAAGAAAGAAAAACAATTGAAAAAAAGAATATGTTTTTTTTTGAAAACAATTATTTTAATAAGTTTTTTATGCGATTAAAATCTTCTTCTGAATGAAAAGGAATAGCTATTTTACCTTTACCATTATTAGAAACACTAACGGTTACTTTATGACCAAAAAACTCACTGATGTCTTTTGTACCATTTTTAATATATGCAGGTACTGTTTTTTTCTTTGGTTTTGTAACAGTGCTATTTTTTAAGCTTTTTACCAAATCTTCTGTTTGTCTTACAGAAAGTTTTTCTCTCAAAATTCGTTCGTAAATCGCTAGTTGGTCTTCTGTATTATTCACATTAATCATGGCACGTCCATGTCCCATAGATATAAAACCATCTCTCATACCTGTTTGTAAAATTGGATCTAATTTTAGCAAGCGTAAGTAATTTGTTACTGTAGACCTTTTTTTACCAACTCTTGTACTTAGTTCTTCTTGCGTTAATTGAATTTCATCAATTAAACGTTGATAAGAAAGCGCTACTTCTATAGGGTCTAAGTTTTTACGTTGAATGTTTTCTACCAATGCCATTTCTAGCATTTCTTGGTCGTTGGCAATTCTAATATAAGCAGGTATGGTTTTGTTGCCTATTAACTTAGAGGCTCTAAAACGTCTTTCTCCAGAAACTAATTGAAATTGACTTCCTTCTAATTTTCTAACAGTAATTGGTTGTATAACACCTAATTCTTTAATTGAACTTGCTAATTCTCTTAATGCCTCTTCGTCAAAGTATGTTCTTGGTTGATAGGGGTTTACATCAATTAAATCTAATTCTATTTCTATAATGCTTCCAACAACTTTGTCTGCGTTTTTATCTGCTGCAGAGTTAATGTTAGAAGATTCTTTTAACAAAGCAGATAATCCTCTTCCTAAAGCTTGTTTCTTGGTTGCTTTTGCCATTTTATGAATTCTTTTTTAATAATTCTTGTGCCAAATTTAAGTAATTTACAGCGCCTTTACTTGTGGCATCGTAAGCAATAATACTTTCTCCGTAACTTGGTGCTTCTCCTAAACGTGTGTTTCTTCTAATAATTGTATCAAAAACCATGCTAGAAAAATGCTTTCTAACTTCATCTACAACTTGATTAGATAATCGTAAACGAGAATCGAACATTGTTAAAAGCAAACCTTCTATTTCTAAATCTGCATTATGAATATTTTGTACACTTTTAATGGTGTTTAATAACTTTCCTAAACCTTCTAACGCAAAATATTCGCATTGAATAGGGATAATTACAGCATCTGCAGCTACTAGAGAATTTAAGGTTATTAAGCCTAAAGAAGGTGCGCAATCTATTAAAATGTAGTCATAATCATCTTTAATTTCTACCAAAGATTTTTTTAGCATATATTCTCGCTCTTGCTTGTCTACCAACTCAATTTCTATGGCAACTAAATCTATATGAGCAGGAATAATATCTACATTTGGCGAAGTTGTTTTTACAACAGCATCTTTTGCAGCAAGCGTGTGTTCTAATACGTGGTAAGTGCCACCTTCTACAGTTTCTACATCAATTCCTAAACCCGAAGATGCGTTTGCTTGTGGATCTGCATCTATTAACAAGACTTTTTTTTCTAAAACACCTAAAGAAGCTGCTAGATTTACACTGGTTGTAGTTTTACCTACGCCACCTTTTTGATTTGCAATTGCAATAATTTTGCCCATTAAAATAATACTATTTTTCTAAATGTAAAATTACATTTTTTTATGATTTTTAAAAGTTAAAGATGTTAACAAATGAATAAAATTTTAATTTACTGATATTTAGAGTGTTGTTTTGTTTTTTTTAATCTTTTTTCACAAATTAAAACAAAAAAAACCGAAGCTTTACCTCGGTTTTAAACTATTGTATTTTGTTTACTTTTTGGGTGTGTTTTTTAATATCTCTTTTAAAAAGTTCCAGAATTTTTGGGTTGATGAAATACTTGCACGTTCATCAGGAGAGTGAGCTCCTCTAATAGTTGGTCCAAAAGAAACCATATCTATTTTTGGGTAATTTTGCCCTAAAATACCACACTCTAAACCTGCATGACAAGCTGCAACATGCGCTTTTTCGCCATGTAAATCTTCATATAAATTAGAGACTATTTCTAATATTTCTGAATTAATGTTGGGTTGCCAACCAGGATATTCTCCAGAGAAAGTTACCGTAAAATTAGCTAATTCAAAAGCAGATTTTATGCTGTTTGCCAAATCTTGCTTGCCACTTTCCAAAGAAGAACGTGTTAAACAACTTATTTTTATATCGCCATTTTTTACTAAGATTTTTGCAATGTTGTTAGATGTTTCTACCAAGCCTTTAATATCTGGACTCATTCTATAAAACCCATTATGAGCTGCGTAAATAGACTGAATTAATTTTTTGCTAGTGTCTTTGCTCAAAGATGTTTTTGGAGTGTCTACGGTAGAAAAATTAATCTCTAAGTTAGGTTCTATCGTTTTGAATTCATTTTTAATACTTTCAATTTCTGAGGTAAAAGCTTTATTTACTAAATTAGTATCATTTTTATCGAATACAACTACAGAAACACTTTCTCTTGGGATGGCGTTTCTTAAACTTCCTCCATCAATTTCACAAACACAAATGGCATTTATTGCTGCATGATGCAAACGATTCATTATTTTATTAGCATTTCCTAAGCCTTTAATTATATCCATTCCAGAATGCCCACCATTTAAACCTTTTATTTCTAATTTATATGCGATGCAATTATCAGGAACACCAACTTCTGTATAACTTTTAGTAGCAGTAATGTCTACACCACCAGCACAACCCATGCCAATTTCATCATCTTCTTCTGTATCTAAATTTAAAAGAATATCACCTTTTAAAATACCAGCTTCTAAACCCATTGCACCTGTCATACCCGTTTCTTCATCGATGGTAAATAAAGCTTCTAAATTTGGATGTGGAATTTCTGTAGAAGTTAAAACAGCCATAATTGCTGCAACCCCTAAACCATTGTCTGCACCTAAAGTAGTACCATTAGCAGTAACCCAATCACCATCAATTAACATCTGAATACCTTGAGTATCAAAATTAAACTTAGTATCATTATTTTTTTGATGCACCATGTCTAAATGACTTTGTAAAACCACTGTTTTTCTTTCTTCAAAGCCTTTAGTTGCTGGTTTTTTTATAATGACGTTGCCAACTTTATCTACAAAAGTTTCTAAGTTTAGTTCTTTACCAAAATTGACCATAAACTGTATTACACGTTCCTCTTTTTTAGAAGGACGTGGTACAGCATTTAAATCTGCAAACATATTCCATACTTCTTTTGGTGCTAAATTTCTAACTTCTAAACTCATTATTTTATTTTTAAATTTCGATGCTCAAAAATACGTTTTTAAAGCGATGTTATAAAATTAAAAACCCACTAAAAAAGACAATTTAACGTCTATTTTAGTAGGTTTGAATGTTTTTTTATTTTAAAATATTTAAGAAATTTCTAGTACTGTTTCAGTAATGTTTTTTCTAACTTTTTCAAGGTCTTTCATATAATCATCTTCTGCTCTAAAACCAACTGGTAAAACCAATACAGATTTTAAATTACGTTCTTTTAATTGTAAAATTTCATCGTATTTTTCTGGATTAAACCCTTCCATTGGGCAAGAATCTATTTGTTGTGTTGCGCAAACTGTTAACAAATTCCCTAAAGCAATATAAGCTTGGTTTTTATTCCAAATAAATAATTCTTCTTGTGTTTTTTTTGTAATTTCTGCTGTTAAAAACTCTTTAAAAGGATTGATAACTGAATCTGGCGTTTTTCTAACTTGCTGTACTAGATTAAAATACGATTCTACTTCTTCTGTTGTATAATTGTCTTTTACACAAATAACAAGCAAATGAGAGACTTGTACAACTTGTTGTTGATTCCAAGAATGTGGTACTAACTTTTCTTGAACCTCTTTATTTTCTACCACCACTAATTTTAAAGGTTGTAAACCGTAAGAAGTAGCGGTTAAATTAAATGCTTCTTTTAATATGTTTAGCTGTTCTTTTGTTAGACTTTTATTTGTGTCGAATTTTTTTACAGCATAACGCCATTCTAAATTTTCTATTATGTTCATTTATCTTAATTTTAATACAAAAATAAGGCAATATTGTTGTTTTGTAAAAAGGAGATTATTGTATAAATTTATACAAGTATCAATTTTTTTGTACCTTGAAAACAAAAATTTATGAATGAAGATTTTCTACACTATGTTTGGAAATTTAAGTTGTTTGCCAACAATAATTTACATTTAACTTCTGGTGAAGGTTTAGAGATTTTAAAATTTGGAATGCATAATTTTAATGCAGGTCCTGACTTTTTAAATTCACAAATTAAAATAGATGGACAGGTTTGGGTAGGTAATGTAGAAATACATTTAAAATCCTCTGATTGGTATTTGCATAAACACGAAAAAGACCCAAATTATGATGCAGTTATTTTACATGTAGTTTGGGAACATGATGGGGTTATCTATATGAAAAACAATCAACCTTTGCCAACTTTGGTTTTAAAAGATTTAGTAGATATACACCTTTTAAAAAATTACAAAGTTCTACTGTTCTCCAAAAAAGATTGGATTCCTTGTGAGAAATCGATTAACAAAACAGATGATTTTATTTTAGAAAATTGGAAAGAGCGCCTCTTTTTTGAGCGATTAGAACGAAAATCATCTTTTATAAAGAACCTGTTAACTCAAAAAAACAATAATTTTGAAGCTGTACTTTTCCAGCTTTTAGCTAAAAATTTTGGTTTAAAAATTAATGGTGATGCTTTTTTAAGATTGGCTACATCTATGGACTTTTCTGTGGTGCAAAAAGTGAGTTTTAGTGAATATCAATTTGCAGCTTTGTTATTTGGGCAAGCAGGGTTTTTAGAAGAAGCATTAGAAAATGATTATCACTTAGAACTTAAAAATGAATATCAATATTTAAAACATAAATACCACTTAAAACCGATTTCTAAAGCACAATTTTCTTTTTTTAGAATGCGTCCTAATAACTTTCCAACCATTAGAATTGCACAATTGGTTGCGGTGTTTACAAAACAGAATAGTTTATTTTCTAAATTGATTCATTTAAATGATTTACAGGCTATCTATGATTTGTTTGCTATTGAGGTACACTCTTTTTGGAAAACTCATTATCATTTTGATTCGATTTCAAAAAAATCTCCAAAAAGACTCACAAAATCTTTTATCGATTTATTAATTATAAATACCATTTTACCTTTAAAATTTTTGTATCAAAAGAGTAGAGGAGATGTAGATGAAGATTCTTTTTTATCGCTTATAAAAAGTGTAAAGCCAGAAAAAAATAGTATTGTTTCTAAATTTTCTGATTTGGGTATTTTGTCTAAAAATGCTTTTGATACCCAGGCTTTGTTGGAGCTTAAAAACAACTATTGCGCACCCAAACAATGTTTGCGATGCGCAATAGGAAAAACTATTTTAAATAAAAAGTAGTTTATTTTGGGTCTAAAATATTGTTAACCATTGCCAAAGCATCTATGTAATGGTATTTTGTTATTTTATTTACAGCTCTTTTACTTGCTGCATTTAATTGATATTTTAACGTAGATAATTCACCGCGAACAATAGAAGGAATGTCTGTGTTTTGTACAGACTTGTCTTCCATTAAAGATTTCATTCTGCCAATAAAATATTTTTGTAAATTTCTTCTATAAACATCTACATTTTTGGTAGCATTTGTTTCAGAAAAAATACCTTTTCTTAAATCGCTAATCATATCTACAACAGCGTAATTATTATTTTGAATAACTTCTGCATCTATCATTCTATTTAAAGTTCTTGTGCTTAAAATACTTCTTAAATATCTGTTTTGATAGTTTCCAAATCTTGCTATATAACCTGCCTCATCAATTTTATTTAAAATATTTTTACTTAACAACCAATCTTGTGTTTTAAAAACATTTTCTTGCAACCATTGCATAGCTTCTTTTTGTTTGTTTTTTGATACGGGCACATAAATACCTCCAGATTGAGATGGTTTTTTATTAAACTCATAAACACCACCAATATTTCCTGCAACATGCCCTACATATCTGCCCCAAACACTTAATAACTCACCATATAATTCGCTTAAATCTTCATAGTTATTAGTTTGATTAGAAGTCCAATTTGGTAAATTTTTCGCTACAATTTTTAAGTTTTTTACACCATAAGTACTCGATTTTACTTGGTCGTTTCCAATACCTTCTGTTTGTGCAGATGGGTCAAAACGCTGCCCACCAAATCTATAAATAGGATTGTCTGCTTTGTCTGCAATCCACTTGTCTAAAGTAGCAACTTCATCTGCTGGTTTTTTAGCTGATGGTATTTTACGATATCCCCAATTAATTGCATAATGATCATAAGGGCCTAATTGTCTTATAAAACGGATGTTTTTATCTCCTGGTTGTGCCACATAATTATACCTGGCATAATCCATAATAGTTGCTGCAATTCCGTTTTTTTGAGTAAAATCTCCATTTCTTAAATCTTCTGTATCATAAGCATAACTTGCAGCCATATTGTGAGGTAAACCTAATGCATGACCAACTTCATGCGCAATTACCATTCGCATCATGTCACCAATTTCTTCATCTGGTGTATTTAAAGTTCTTGCAGAAGGATTTGCAGCGCCCGTTTCTAATAAATATCTATTTCTGTAAGAACGTAAATGGTTGTGATACCAAATAATATCACTTTCTAAAATTTCTCCTGTTCTTGGGTCTGATACACTTGGCCCTACTGCATTTCTTGTGGTACTTGCTACATATCTTATAGAAGAATAACGTACATCCTCCATAGAAAATTCAGGGTCTTCCTCTTTTGTTGGTGGCATTTTTGCCATAATTGCATTTTTAAAACCGGCAGTTTCAAATACTTTTGCCCAATCATCTACCCCTTGTTTTATATATTTTCTTAATTTTTTGGGTGTTGCTGGGTCTAAATAATAAACGATAGGCTTTACAGGTTCTACTAATTCGCCTCTATTATAAGCAGCCCAATCTTTCGGTTCTAAACGCCAACGTCTAATATATCTTTTGCTATCAGCTTTTAAGGCCTCTGAACTATAATCTACATTACCGATAGAAAAATATCCCACACGTTTATCGTAAATTCTTGGCATCATTGGATTTTCTGGTAATAAAATCATAGATTGATTGATGCGCATTGAAATAGTATTTGTAGAAGTATTACTTGGTGGCGCATCTGCATCAAAAGTAAAATCTTGTACAACTTCTATGTTTTCTGGATAACTTTTTACACTATTTATAAAACTCCTAGAGGCGTCTAATCTTCTAACTTTATAGTTTCTTCTATAGTAAGAAGGTAAACCTGAAATTGCTTTTACATCTGTTGAAAAGAATTTTGTAACGTCTATTAAAACAGCTGTTGAATCTGGGTTTTGTGTTTTGATATCAAAAGCATAAATAACAGGTTCTAAATTGTTTGCTTTTACAGATTTATAAATAGGTAAAGAATCGTTTGCAATGGCATTGTAAGACTTTACTTTTAATAATATTTTATTTTTATAGTGCTCCCAAACAATTACTTGCGTATTTATTTTAGAACCAGCATTTACATAACCACCACCTAAACCTGCTGGTAATTCTTTAATTCTAGTAACTAAAAGCATGTCTTTATTTAAAAGACTTTTAGGTATTTCATACACATAAGAATCTTTATTGTTATGAACTTTAAATAATCCATTATCTGTTTTGGTGCCTTTTTTTACAAAATCTGAATAATTTTTTGAGTTACTTTTTTTAGAAGTTGATGCTTTTGGTTTTATTTGTTTTTTTAAAACTTTACTGTTTTGTGGAGAACAAGCAAATAGTATTAAAAAAGCAAATGATAAAAATATTGTTTTTTTCATATTTAGGTTTGTTGAAGTTTAATGTACTAAATTATTAAATAGATTATATAAAATTCTTATAAGACTGTTAAAAAAAAAAGAGCATAAAAATTAATTTATGCTCTTTTTTTATTTTTATCGGTTAATACAAACTCTTGTATTTTTGTGGATTAAATTCGTGCATTATTTCATAGACCTTTTCAAAGATATCTTCTGTTGATGGTTTTGAAAAATAATCTCCATCTGTACCATAAGCAGGTCTGTGTGACTTTGCTGTTAGTGTACTAGGTTTGCTGTCTAAATATTTATAGCCATCTTGTACTTCTAGTATTTCTTGCAAAATATAAGCAGAGGCTCCTCCAGGAACATCCTCATCAACTACTAATAATTTATTTGTTTTTGCCAAACTTTTAACACAATCGTGATTTAGGTCAAAAGGTAAAAGACTTTGAGCATCTATAATTTCTATATTAATATTGACTTGTAATAATTCCTTTGCAGCTTCTTCTACCAAACGTAAGGTAGAACCGTAAGAAACTATGGTAATATCTGTACCTTCTTTTACAGTTTCCACGAAACCAATAGCCGTTTTAAAATCGCCTAAATTTTTAGGTAATTCTTCTTTAAGTCGATAACCATTTAAGCACTCTATTACTAATGCAGGTTCATCGCCTTCTAACAACGTATTGTAAAAACCAGCAGCTTTAGTCATGTTTCTTGGTACCAAAACATGCATTCCTCTTACGTTATTTATAATTCCTCCCATTGGTGAACCTGCATGCCAAATACCTTCTAGTCTGTGACCTCGTGTTCTGATAATTAATGGTGCTTTTTGTTTACCAAAACTTCTGTAATGTAATGTTGCTAAATCATCGCTCATTATTTGTAAGGCGTACAATAAATAATCTAAATATTGTATTTCTGCAATGGGTCTTAACCCACGCATTGCTAAACCAATTCCTTGGCCTATGATAGTTGCTTCTCTAATTCCTGTATCAGAAATTCTAATGTCTCCGTATTTTTCTTGTAAACCTTCTAAACCTTGATTTACATCTCCAATATAACCTGCGTCTTCACCAAAAATAACCACTTCTGGATGTTTTTTTAAGATGGCATCAAAATTATCTCTCATGATAATTCTTGCGTCTACCATGTTCTTTTCTTGTGAGTATTGAGGTTGTTTTTCTATAACATTTAATGCACCAAGATTACTTTCGCTTAATAAAAATGAAGAATATTTTTCAGAAGCATCTTTTAAGCTAGCTTTTATAAAATTTTGTAAAGCAATTTTTTCTGGGAAATTTTCTTCTTTAAGATACCTTAGCGTTTTTCTACAAGTACTCAAAATATCTTTTCTAATTGGCTCAACAATTTTTTGTAAATCAGCTTTGTGTTTTTCTATAAATGCGCTGTTTTTACTTTTAGAAGCTACTTGTTCTAATAATTGTAAAGCTTTTTCTACTTCTTGTTTAATTTCGTTGTTGTGAGC
>NZ_CBFHJT010000030.1:19036-20655 GCF_965656025.1 Polaribacter sp. | reverse complement strand
CGCTCCAAGCATTTCTTTTTGCAGTAGTTACTATTTTTTTAGCTTCTTTTTCTAATACAATTAAATCTTCTTCAGAATCTACAAAACGTAATGTTTCGCCATTTTCTCCATCTAATTCAAATTCTAAAATCCATTTTCTCATTTGAGCAATACAATCATGCTCTTTTTCCCAAAGAAGTCTATCTTTATCTTTGTACCTTTCATGAGATCCAGAAGTAGAGTGCCCTTGAGGTTGGGTTAATTCTTTAACATGAATTAAAACAGGTACATGCTCTTCCCTTGCTATTTTTGCAGCTTTGTTATAGGTGTCAATTAATTTTACATAATCCCAACCATTTACCACAAGAATTTCATAACCATCATGTTTGTGATCTCTTTGAAAACCTTTTAAAATTTCAGAAATACTTTCTTTGGTTGTTTGATGTTTTGCGTGAACTGAAATTCCGTATTCATCATCCCAAACACTCATAACCATTGGTACTTGCAGTACACCACCAGCATTAATAGTTTCAAAAAATAAACCTTCACTTGTACTTGCGTTACCAATAGTACCCCAAGCAACTTCATTTCCGTTTATAGAAAAATTAGTATTGTTTTGTACACTTTTTTCGTTTCTATATATTTTTGACGCTTGTGCCAAACCCAATAAACGTGGCATTTGACCTGCTGTTGGAGATATGTCTGAACTAGAATTGTATTGTTTTGTAAGGTTTTTCCAAGAGCCATCTTCGTTTAAACTGTGGGTTGCAAAATGGCCTCCCATTTGTCTTCCTGCAGACATAGGCTCAAGCTCTATATTTGGATGTGCATACAAACCTGCAAAAAATTGTTGAGCAGTTAGCTCTCCAATGGCCATCATAAAGGTCTGGTCTCTGTAGTAACCAGATCTAAAGTCTCCTTTTTTAAAGGCTTTTGCCATGGCTAATTGCGGAACTTCTTTACCGCCACCAAAAATACCAAACTTTGCTTTTCCTGTTAAAACTTCACGCCTACCTAATAAACTACACTCTCTGCTAATTTTAGCAATTTTATAATCATTTAAAACTTCTGCCTTAAAATCTTCGAATGAAAGTTCTTTTTTGTTTTTGGTAAGCTCTTGTTCTAACATTTTTTCTAATTTTTAACTGCTACAAATATAGTTTTTTTAGTTGATATTTAAAAATATAAAAATATATTAAACATTTTGCAATATAATGTTAAAATAAGATGTTTTTATTGCGAATAATATAAATAATAGCTAATCTTTTGGTTTCTTAGAAAAATCCTCTTCTAAAAAAATTATAAACGCTGCTTAAATTTCCAGTAAAAGTAAATCTTATTTTTTGCGAATAGGACTGTTGAGAAATTTCCCAACCGTTATTAGAATATAAAGGAAAATAAATTTCGAAAATATTATGTATAAAGTTCAATCGGATACCATTTTCGTAGCCAAAAAAGATAGGTTTTTGTTTGTTTTTTAAGAAAGCAACATCATTATAGAATTCGACCCATCTCCAAAGACCAATGCTAGAGTTTAAAGACAGCATGTATTGATTCGCAAATCTTGTTGGTAAAACAGATTTAAAACCACCTTCTGTAATAATGTATTGTTGACTAAAAATACCTGAGGATTCTGAACG
>NZ_CBFHJT010000030.1:0-18937 GCF_965656025.1 Polaribacter sp. | reverse complement strand
TCTTGTTGGTAAAACAGATTTAAAACCACCTTCTGTAATAATGTATTGTTGACTAAAAATACCTGAGGATTCTGAACGCCCATAATAATTTAATTCAAACAAATAATCATTGGCTCTGTCTAAACCAAAACTAAAATAATCTCCATTGGAATTGTTGTGTAAAAAAGCTCCAGCAAAAATTCTAAAATCTAATTGTGTGTCTGATGTTGTTAATTTTCGATACCTAATATCTGCAGATACTTTAGAAAAACTATTAGACACCTCTGTGCTAAAAGTATACCTGTTTTCTTTGATTATATCTGGATTGATGTAATTGTAACTTAAACTAAAAACATTATAATTGTCCTGATCTGTTTTTATTTCAGTTGGAGCAACCTCTTTATTAATATGAACCATTTTTGCTCTAATAAATTCATTAGAAGCATCTCTTAAAGATTTTCTCTTAAAAATTACATCAACGTAAGGTATTAAAGAGCTGTAAGACAAATCTGGCGCATATTGTAATGTATTACCTAAAATACCATATGCTATTTTGTAAATACTGGTTTTTTCGAAAAACTGATTGTATAATACCGCAAACGATCCATTTATTTTTTTACTTTTTAATGCATATCCTGGAGAAATCTTAAATTCTAGATTTCTTGCAATAAGAGGTTTGTTGTGCAATTTAACACCTAATATTAATCCATCGTAAAAGTTATAACCAATTTTTGGTTGATAAAAAAGCTGGTTGTAATCAGGTGCTTTTACATCTTTAATTAATGAGAATTTAAAGGGTTTGTTAAAAAACTTCTTTTTTATATTATAGTAATTATCAAACGTATTGTATTCTGGATAGATATTTTCATAGTTTAAAGCCAATTTATCAAACTGATTTTTAGCAACAGAAATGGTTGTCTTGTCCTCTATATTTGGTAGCCATTTTTTTAAGGTTATTTTATTGTTTTTTAAACCGTAAAAAGCTACAGGTGCAGTAATATTTCGCTTATTTTTAATGGTAACTTTTAGGCTATCACCATCTTTATCTACATCTTCTATTGTATAGTCTATTTTTTTGTTTGTTTTTAGGAAATCGCCAAAAAACCAATCTACATCTTTTGATGTATTTTTTTGTAAAACCTTTTTAAAGTCTTGGCTAGAGGCAATTTTGCATTTATTTTTTTGGTAAAACTCTTTGATAGATTTGTTTAAAACAGTATCACCTAAAAAACCTTTTAAATAGGTAAAGCCTAAGCCAGCTTTATAGGTATTTACAATTTTTCTATTAAAATTTGATAAGGAATCTGCTGAGGTTGTAAGTGATTGATCTAAAAATGTTCTCGCTGTAAATTGATATACAAACGGGTATTTTTCATTAAACTTTAATTTAGAGATATTATAACGTTTTAAAAACCAAGAGTTAGATGCTTTTCCTAAAAGTTTAACTTCTGGATAATATTGGTTTACATATTCTATCATTAAATAGTTTTGTAAACCATCTATTAGCCAATATTCTTTTCTGCTATTTAATAATAAAGATTTTTTAATATATCTTTTGGAAAGAACTTTAAATAGGGTTAAGTCATACTTAAAAACGTCTGAAAATGGTCTTATAAACGCAGGCAATTGGCTTAATCCAAAAACTGGGTTTTTGCTTCGCATTACTTCGTCTATAAAAATATTTTCTATGGGGAGTTTTCCTAAATATTTTTCTAAAAATTGTAACTCTCTATTTAAAATGTTTTCGGTTAATTCTTTACCAATTTCTTTATTTAAAACATTGGTTTGTATGGTGTTTTTATCTGTTGAGTATTCTTTAAAAGAGTTATTTTCTGAAATGTTAATAATTACATCTTTTTCGTTTGTGCCTTTAAGTGTATAGCTGTTTTTTGTTGTGCTACTCGTTTTTGTTTCTGTTAAACTACTTATTAAATTCAGGTGTTTTGGTAGGCTAAAGTTGATGTTGAATGTGGTAAAATCTTCATACAAATCATCTAAATTTAAATTACTCATTAACTGCCAGCCATCTTTATAAATTGCTGGTGTGATGTACCAATATCTTAAATTGAATTTATTTTTACTAAAACCGTAATTTGTAAACTTTGCATTCGGTAGTTTTACTGTATAAGTAAGTGTGATTTTTTTATGATTACCTGGCAATAAAGGTGTATCTAAAAATATTTCTAAAATGTCTGGTCTGTTCTTTAGTTCATTATAAACAATACTTTTAAAGTCTATAGAAATATTTTTGATGGAGGTGAACCCTAAGTTTTTTTGACTTGCAAAATATAAGTCTTTTCTAAAATCTTTTATAAACCTTTTAGATAATGGTGTTTTTCTGTCTTTGTAACTATTAGGCCAATTATGAAAAAAAAGACGGGTTAAAGTGTCTTTAGAATTATTGAAATAAAGAATTTCTTGCTGTATTAAAAGTGTGTTTTTGTCTGTATTTAAACTAGCTTTAATGTTTATATTATTTTGTTGCGAAACACAATAAAAACTAAAAAATAAGAGTGTAATAGATATGTAAACAGACTTTGTCAATTATATTTTAATAAATTTTACGGGTTTGCTACTTTGTGTTTTTAAGTTTATTTATCCATACTCACTTTCTTCATTAGAATCATAACTAAGTATGTTGCAAAATATTGTTTTTATGCTGGCTTATTCATCTAAAGAAAAAGCAATTAAAAACATTTTTTTTAAAGCCATTTAGAAGTTAGGTTTTAATTGGTATTTAGAATAGAATTTATTTAAATGATCTATAGCTTCTTCAGCAGTATCTACCAATCTAAAAAGATTTAAGTCTTTTTCACTGATGTTTCCTTCTTCTAAAAGTGTATTTTTAATCCAATCTAGCAAACCTCCCCAGAATTTTTTACCCACTAAAATTATTGGAAAACGCCCAATTTTATGAGTTTGTATTAATGTAATTGCTTCAAAAAGCTCATCCATGGTACCAAAACCACCAGGCATCACTATAAAACCTTGTGAGTATTTTACAAACATAACTTTACGCACAAAAAAGTAGTCGAAATCTAAACTTTTTCCAGCATCTATCCAAGGATTATCATGTTGCTCAAAAGGTAATTCTATATTTAGTCCAACAGAAATTCCTTTACCTCTATTGGCACCTTTATTACCAGCCTCCATAATACCTGGGCCACCACCAGTAATAACTCCAAATCCATTTTGGGTTAATTGAAACGCAATTTCTTCTGCTAATTTGTAATAAGGATGATCTGGTTTTGTTCTAGCAGAACCAAATATAGAAACACTTGGGCCAATTTTACTCAACCTTTCATAGCCTTCTACAAACTCTGCCATAATTTTAAAGATGGCCCAAGAATCGTTTGTTTTTATTTCGTTCCAAGTTTTTTGTTGTAGTTTTTCACGTATTTTTCTATCGTCGTTTGTCATTTTTAGATTTATTAAGGCTCATTTATTTTTATAAAAATCAGTCCGCTAAATTAGTTCTTTTTTAAGAAATGTTAGAATAGAATTGATATGTTTAACACAAAATACTAGATTTGCCAGATTAAAAATAAAAATTGATTTATGATTTCAAGAAGACACCCTTTAATTACGTTGTTAATTCTTTTTAATTTTACAGTAATAAATGCTCAAAAAATAAGTGAAAATTACTCGAATTTACTTTTAAATAACAATACAAAAGAAGCTTTTAGGGAGTTTAAAAAAGAACATAAAAACCTAGATGAATCTATTGAATTGTTAATTACTAATGAAATTTTAAGGAATGAAAATGGCTTAATTAATGGATCCTCTGAAGGTTTTGTAGAAAAACTTAAAAAATTTCCTAATTACCAGTACTATTTATATTCTTTTTGGAACAATCCTTTTGTTTTTGATAACTACCTAAAAACTGGTTTTCATAATATTAATAAAAATACAATTGAAAGTTTTAAAGTAGATGATGTAAATAATAAAACCATAAAATATGCTTTACAATACCTAAAAGCAGTAAAAGACAGAGATGCTAAAAATTTTGCATCGTATAAAGAAAGAATTTCTACAATACCTGTTATTAAAAAATGGCAATTTTGTGGTGTTTTTGAAAACTTGAACAAAAGTGGGTTTGATAAGGCTTATGAACCTGAATCTTATGCAAAAGCTGATAAAGATTTTAATGCAAATTCTAACGGAATTATTAGATGGTACACACCAAACAAATTATTTACAACTGAAAGTTATCAATTTTATAGCAATCATTCAGAGTATGGTTATGGTGTGCATTATGCACAAACCTTTGTTACATCTAATTCAGTACAAAGAGTACAATTTAGATTGGGTAATTCTTCTGCATTTAAAGTTTGGCTAAACGATGTCTTAATTTATGAAAACGTCAATGATTTAGCGACAGATATAGATGCTTACAGAGTTAATGTTACTTTGCAAAAAGGTGTAAATAGATTGCTCATAAAAAATGCAGAAGGTAATGGACTGGGTTATTTTATTGCTAGATTATCTGATGAAAAAGGAAATGAAGTAAAAGGCTTAGAATATAGTTCAGATTATAAATCTTATACAAAAAGTACACTTGAATTTGTAAATCCAGAAAAAAAAGAAAGTGAAATAGAAACTTTCTTTAAGAATAAAATTATAGAAAAGCCAAACAGCTTTTTTTATAAATATGCACTTATTAATATCTATTTTAGAAATCAAAAATATATAGAAGCAAACCAGATTTTAAATCCTTTAATAGATAAATATCCTAAGAGCTCTTTACTTAGAATTTTAAAAACATATAGTTATAGTTTTGAAGGTAATTTTAATGCGGTTACAGAAGTAAATAACAACATTTATTTAGATGATCCAGATTATTACTACTCTTTAGTAAAAAAGACATCTGAGTTTAATAAAATGGCTCAAATGGATATTAAAGAGCTAGAAATATTTTTAGAAAAATTAAAAAAATCTACAGATTTTCCTGTACTTAAATATATGGCTAAATTTTTCTTAGATGCTAGAAACGAAGATTTGAAAGCTTTGAGAGAAACGATGGATTTGTTAAACAAAGCTGCGTCTGATAGGGTAAAAGTATTAGAACGTTTTATACCACTTTATGCAACCGTTTTTCAAGAACAAGACAAAACCATACAGGAATACGAAAAAATACTAACTAAAAGATTTAGCCCTTCTTTAGTAGTTGGTTTAGCTCGTTATTACGAAAAACTGAATAAAAAAGATGAGGTTATAAAAATGTATAAATCTTACAGTGATGCATTTCCTGAAGACAATACGTTACTTTTTAACTTGATAAAAAAAATGCATAGTTTTAAAATGTACAAAGCTTCTATACCTTATTTAGAAAAAATGTTAGAAAACTATCCATATTCCTTTCAAGCAATGGAGTATATGGGGAATGCTCAACAACAAATTGGAAATAAGAAAAAAGCATTAAAATATTTCGAAAATTCTTTAGTATATAATAATGGTAATTCGAAGTTATTAAAAAAAATAGAAACACTTTCTAGACAAGGTAATGTTTTAGACAAGTATGCAGAAAGTAATGTTTATAATTATGTAGAAAATAATAGAGGTAAAAATACAATTAATAACTATGGTGCAAATATTTTACTAGACAATAGAGTAGTGCAATTGTATAAAACAGGAACTGTAAAATCTAAAAATACTTTTGTATATGAAATGACATCAGAAAATGGGGTAGAAGATTATAAAGAATATAATTTAGGCTTAACAGGTAACTACACCATATTGAAATCAGAAATTATAAAGAAAGATAAAAGTGTAGTACCTGCAGAAAAAACAGGTTCTAAATTTGTGTTTAATGGTTTAGAGGTTGGTGATGTTATTTATGTTTCTTATCAATATTTATCTACAGGTTCTGGTAGGTTTTATAAAGATTATGTAGATAGTTATCAATTCGATTCAGAAAATTTTTGTTTAAGAACAAAATATACGTTAATAGTTTCTGACGAATTAGATATCAATTTTAAAGTAGAAAATGGAAAGTTACCTTACACAAAAAAATCAATAGATAATTATACGGTACATAATTGGGAGCTTGTAAATGCACCAGAATTACCAAAGAGCGAAGATTATAGACCTGCATCTGCAGATTATGCAAGAGTATTACATATTAGTACCATAAAGTCTTGGAATGTTATAGCAAATTGGTATTCAGACCTGGTAAGGTCTCAATCTGTTTTTAATGCTGATGTTGATAAAAAATACAAAGAAATTTTTCCAGAAGAAAATGAGCTTTCATTATCGGAAACAGAAAGAGCTAAAAGAATTTATTATTATTTAATGAATAACTTTAACTATAGCTTTGTCGAGTTTAAGCAAAGTGGTTTTGTACCACAAAAACCAGCAAAAACCATTTCTTCTAAATTAGGAGATTGTAAAGATTTTTCTACATTGTTCGCAACATTTGCTAGAAAAGCAGGCTTAGACGTAAATTTAGTGCTTGTTTTAACTTCAGACTATGGTAAAAAATCTTTAATATTACCATCACAAGATTTTAACCACTGTATCGTAAAAGTTAATTTAGAAGGTAAAGAACAGTTTTTAGAATTAACAGATAAAAATATGCCTTTTAAATCTGTGCCAAATAGTTTGTTAAATGCTACGGCATTAGAAATACCTTATATGTCTAATACAAACAAAACCTATAAGCTTTTTAACATAGGAAACATGGCAGGTATTAAGTCTAATAATATCTCTAAAGTTTCTTTAAAAATAGATGAAAACAATGTGCAAAATTTAACGGTAAACTCTAATATTTCGGGGAGTTTATCTTCTGCATACTTTACAATTTTTAACAAAGCAAATTACGAACTTATTAAAAAAGATATAGACGAAGATTTTAAAGGAAGAATCGGAGATTTGGTTTTAGATTCAGTGATGCATATAAATGCTAAAAAAGGAAATAATTTTGTTAGTTATGATGCAACAATGCATATCAACGATAAAATGAATCAAATGGGATCTATGACCTTTTTTAAATTGCCAATGGTTTCTCATGCATATAACTCTAGTATTGTTGGTACAGAAGAAAGAAAGTACCCAATAATGTATCAAAATTACGAAAATGCAAATTTCTATAAAACCGTTTATACCATTGAGTTACCAGAAAATAAAAAATTTATAGAAATACCAGAAAATAAAAGTTTTACTTATAAGAAACACTCTTATGCAATTAATTTTAAATCATTAAAAAATAATTTGTTAGAAATAGAATTTATTGGTAAACCAGATTTAGCAGATATTTCTGTAGAAGATTATGCTTCTTTTAAAACATATGTTGATAGTGTTTTAAAAGCAAAAGATATTTTAATTGGTTTTAAATAAATTGTATTATTAATGATAAATTAAAAAGCAAAAAGCGTCAAAAAACTTATTTAATAAAGTTTTTTGATGCTTTTTAAATTAGTTTTTCCTACAACAGCTTCTTTAAAAATTTTGCAGTATAACTTTTTTTATGTTTGGCAACTGCTTCAGGAGTTCCTGTAGTCAATATTTTTCCACCTTTTTTACCACCTTCCATACCAACATCAATAATATAATCGGCTAATTTTACTACATCTAAATTGTGTTCTATAATTAACACAGTATTCCCTTTGTTGGCTAATTTATTTAATACATCCATTAAAACCCTAATATCTTCAAAGTGAAGACCTGTTGTAGGTTCGTCTAAAATATAAAAGGTGTTTCCTGTATCTCTTTTAGAAAGTTCTGCTGCCAATTTTATACGTTGCGCCTCACCACCAGAAAGTGTAGTAGACTGTTGCCCAAGTGTTATGTAGCCCAAGCCAACATCTTTAATAGTTTTTAATTTTCGATGTATTTTTGGTATGTTCTCAAAGAAATCTGTAGCATCTTCAATGGTCATATTCAAAACATCAGAAATCGATTTTCCCTTATATCTAATTTCTAAAGTTTCTCTGTTAAAACGTTTTCCTTGACAGGTTTCACATTCTACTTGAACGTCTGGTAAAAAATTCATTTCTATCACACGAACACCACCACCTTGACAAGTTTCACATCGTCCACCTTTCACATTGAAAGAAAAGCGTCCAGGTTTGTAACCACGAATGGCAGCTTCTGGAGTTTTGGCAAATAAACTTCTAATTTCGTCAAAGGTTTTTGTGTAGGTTGCTGGGTTAGATCTTGGGGTTCTACCAATTGGTGATTGGTCAATGTCAATAACTTTATCTACATGTTCTAAACCTTCTATTTTTTTATAAGGCATTGGTTTTTTTACACCTCTGTAAATGTGCGCATTTAAAATAGGGTATAAAGTTTCGTTAATTAAGGTAGATTTACCACTACCAGAAACACCAGTTACACAAATCATTTTACCTAACGGAAATTCTACAGAGACATTTTTCAAATTATTACCAGAAGCGCCTTTTAATTTGATGGTTTTTCCATTTCCTTCTCGTCTTTCTGTTGGAACTTCTATTTTCTTTTTTCCAGTAATATAATCTGCAGTTAAGGTTCTTTGCTTTTTAAGTTCTTTAAAAGTACCTGCAGACACTATTTCCCCACCATGTCTTCCTGCTCCAGGGCCAATATCAAAAACAAAATCAGCATTTTCTATCATATCTTGGTCATGTTCTACCACCAAAACAGAATTACCAATATCTCTTAATTTTACTAAAGAATCTATTAATTTTTGATTGTCTCTCTGATGCAAGCCAATACTTGGTTCGTCTAAAATATATAAAACGCCTACTAATTGAGATCCTATTTGTGTTGCCAAACGTATTCTTTGTGCCTCACCACCAGAAAGCGATTTAGAGGTTCTATCTAAAGTTAAATAATCTAGACCAACATCTAATAAAAACTGAATTCTAGTTCTTATTTCTTTTAGAATTTCTGTGGCAATGGTAACTTGTTTTTGAGATAAACTTTTCTCAATATTTTTAAACCATGCAGCCAATTCAGTCACATCCATTTGTGCCAAATCGCTAATATTTTTTTCTAAAATTTTAAAATGAAGCGCTTCTTTTTTAAGACGTTTTCCTTTACAGGTAGAACATGTAACTTCGTCCATAAAGTTTTTTGCCCAACGTTTTATAGAGGTGCTTTCGGCATTATCATATTGGTTGGTAATAAAGGCTACAATACCCTCAAAATCTATTTTGTAATTTCTACGAACACCTACAGTTTTAGATTCGATTTCAAAAGATTCATTACCACCATTTAAAATAATGTCTAAAGCTTCTTTTGGGATGTCTTTAATAGCATCTGTTAACTTAAATTGGTAACGTTCTGCAATATTTTGAATTTGCTTAAAAATCCAACTACTTTTTTGTTCTCCTAAAGGTACAATTCCACCATTTTTAATAGAAACAGCATCATTAGGTATTACCTTTTTTAGATTGATTTCATTGGTAATTCCCAAGCCATTGCAAGAATTACAAGCACCCTTTGGTGAGTTAAAAGAAAATGTATTAGGTTCTGGATTTGGGTAAGCAATTCCTGTAGTTGGGCACATCAATTCTCTACTAAAATAGCGAGGTTCATTGGTGTCCACATCAATAACCATCATAATATTATTACCAGAATATAGTGCTGTTTTTATAGTTTCATCTAAACGTTTGTCTATAGAATTATTTACAATCAATCTATCAATTACAACCTCAATATCATGTGTTTTGTAACGATCTAATTTCATCCCCTTTTCGAGTTCTCTAATTTCTCCATCAACACGAACTCTAACAAAACCTTGTTTAGAAATTTGCTCAAAAAGTTCACGATAATGCCCTTTTCTAGATTTAATTAAGGGGGCTAAAACAGCGATTCTTTTTTCGTTAAAATCATCTAAAATTAATTGTTTTATTTGTTCGTCAGAATAGCTTACCATTTTTTGGTTGGTGTTGTATGAATAAGCATCTGCAGCTCTTGCAAATAAAAGTCGTAAAAAGTCGTAAATTTCTGTTATAGTTCCTACTGTAGAGCGCGGACTTTTATTGGTTGTTTTTTGTTCAATAGAAATAACAGGAGATAAGCCATCAATTTTATCTACATCTGGTCTTTCTAAACCACCCAAAAATTGCCTTGCATAGGCAGAAAAAGTTTCAATATAACGTCTTTGTCCTTCTGCATATATGGTATCAAAAGCTAAAGAAGATTTTCCACTACCACTTAAACCAGTAATTACTACCAATTTTTCACGTGGTATTTTTACATCAATATTCTTTAAATTATGTGCTCTTGCTCCGTAAACTTCTATAAATTCTTGCTCTTTCAAATGTGGGTTTTTTCAGAAAAAAGCAAAGTTAATCAATAGAAATTTAATTTCTACACCAAACTATAAACCTTTAACAATGTTTTCTGTAAAAGGAGTAACAATTTACTATTGAAAAAAGCGTAATAAATAGTATCTTGCCATATATTTTAATAAATATGATACATAGTATAAGACATTATTTTGAAAGAAATGGTTTTGGTGTTTTTTCTAGGTTAGCAGATAGATTAGGTATGAGAGCTGTTAATGTGAGGTTGTTTTTTATATATGTTACCTTTTTTACAGTAGGTTTGTCTTTTGGTTTGTATTTAACGATGGCTTTTTTATTAAAATTAAAGGATAAAATTTACACAAAAAGAAGTTCCGTTTTTGACTTATAAACTATGCCAATTCTACAATCTAAAATAAAAAGAATTGCCATTTTGGTAACATCAGTGCTAACAGTTGGTACTGTAGGATACATGTGGTTGTCTAATTACAGTTTTGTTGATGCTGTTTACATGACAGTAATTACAGTTACTACAGTTGGTTTTGGGGAGCTGAGACCTTTTTCTCCAGAGGAAAAAGTATTTACAATTTTTTTAATTTTAACCAGTATTACTCTTTTTGGTTATGCAGTTTCTGCATTTTCTGAATATCTGGTTAGTGGTAAATTATTTGAACATTTTAAACACAGAAAAGTGGAAAAGCGAATAGGACATTTAAAAGGCCATACCATTGTTTGTGGTTTTGGTAGAAATGGAAAACAAGCCATTGTAAAACTAAAAAATTATAATAAGAAATTTGTTGTTGTAGAAAAAGACAAAGATATTATTGATTTTTTAGACTCAGAAAACATTTTAAATATAGAGGGTGATGCTACTTTAGATGAAACTCTACTAAAGGCAGGTATTAACAATGCAGCATTTTTAATTACTGCTTTACCTTCTGACGCAGATAATTTATTTGTTGTTTTAACTGCAAGTCAATTAAATAAGAATTGTACAATTATAAGTAGAGCTTCTAACGAATCATCTTACAGTAAACTAAAAATTGCAGGTGCAAATAACGTAATTATGCCAGATAAATTGGGTGGTAATCACATGGCATCTTTAGTAACTACACCAGATGTTATAGAGTTTGTAGATCGATTAACAATAGAAGGAGAAACTACTGCAAATTTAGAAGAAATTGCAGTAGATGATTTACCTAAAAAATACATCAACAAAACTATTTTAGATTTAGATTTAAGAAGACAGACAGGTTGTACTGTAATCGGTTTTAGAAATCCTGATAAGGATTATGTAATAAACCCAGAAGCAGACATAAATCTGATTGAAGGTTCGCATTTGATTGTTTTAGGTAGACCAGAACAAATTATAAAACTTAGAGAATTGTTTTAATGAACAAAGTAATTATTACAGGTAGTAATGGATTGTTGGGGCAATCTTTGTTAACGTTATTTTTGAAAGAAAAAGATAAATACCAAATTTTTGGTTTTTCTAGAGGTAAAAATAGAAGTGGTAGAACAGATTTCGAATATGTTTCTATTGATATTACTAATGAGAGTAAATTAAAAAATCAAGTTAATAAAATTAAACCTGATTTTATTATAAACACAGCTGCAATGACCCAAGTAGATGATTGTGAAACGAACAAACAAGCTTGTGATACTCTAAATGTAGCCGTTGTAAAATGGTTGACAGAAATTTCATCAACCATAAATTGCCATTTAATACATATTTCTACCGATTTTATTTTTGATGGTAAAAAAGGGAATTATAAAGAAACAGACACCCCTAATCCTTTAAGTTATTATGGATGGTCTAAATTAAAGTCTGAAGAGGTTTTAACCAACTCAAAAATTGATTTTACAATTTTAAGAACCATTCTAGTTTATGGTAAGGTTTACGATATGAGTAGAAATAACATTGTGCTTTGGGTGAAAAAAATGTTAGAAGAGCAAAAAGAAATTACCATTGTAAACGATCAATTTAGAACACCAACCTATGTTGTAGATTTGGCAATGGCATGCAAATTAGCAATTGATAAGAAAGCAACAGGAGTTTTTAATGTAGCATCCAATACACTATTAAGTATATACGAAATAGCACAAGAAATTGCTGCTTGTTTTGAGCTAAATAAATGTTTGATAAAACCAATTTCTACTGCAACTTTAAATCAAACAGCACCAAGACCAGCAAAAACAGGTTTCGACTTAACAAAAACGAATAACCAGTTAGGGTTGTATCCAAAATCTTTTAAAGAAGACCTAAAAAGATTTAAAGAAAAATTAATATAAAAACCATATTTAACTCATAAAAGTTGTTAAAAGCGCAATTTTTTATGATATTGCAAGCCACTAATTTAAAAATAATCAAACATATTATGAAGAAAAAACTTCTTTCGTTATTGCTTTTAGCATTTCCAATTATATCATTTGCACAAAGCACAACAGATAGTATAGACGCAACTTTTAAAGATTATACAGGTTGGTTTGTAGACGCTATTTTTTATGAAATTCCGTTTTCAGATACTTTTCAAATACCTTGGGTATTAATTGTATTAATTGGTGGTGCCTTGTTTTTTACATTTTACTTTAAATTTATAAATTTTACTGGTTTTTTAACGGCTATACAAGTAGTTAGAGGTAAGTATGAAGATATTGAAAAACATGGTGTAGATAAA
Source organism: Polaribacter sp. (assembly GCF_965656025.1). Lineage (GTDB taxonomy): Bacteria > Bacteroidota > Bacteroidia > Flavobacteriales > Flavobacteriaceae > Polaribacter. The sequence continues at coordinate 6,051 of NZ_CBFHJT010000030.1, read as the reverse complement.
CTTTATGGAGAAAATGCACAACAAGCAGTTGTAGATAAAGAAAATAATGAAAAAGCTTACGGAGATCAAACTCCTGGTGGAGATTTAATTGAAACAATAAGAGATGAAAGTGCAGATGGAGAAGTTTCTCACTTTCAGGCACTAACTGCTGCATTATCAGCAACAGTTGGCCTAGGTAATATTGCAGGTGTAGCAGTGGCTTTATCTATTGGTGGTCCAGGTGCAACATTTTGGATGATTGTTGCTGGTCTTTTAGGAATGGCATCAAAATTTGCAGAATGTACGTTGGGTGTAAAATATAGAGATGTTGGTGAAGATGGAACTGTTTATGGTGGACCAATGTATTATTTAACCAAAGGGTTAAAAGAAAAAGGAGCAGGTGGTTTAGGTAAAGTTTTAGCAGTATTATTTGCAATCTTTGTAATTGGAGGTTCATTTGGTGGTGGAAACATGTTTCAAGCAAACCAAGCAGCTGCACAGTTTACAAAATTATTCGAGTTAACAGGGCCAAATGCAGGTTTATATTTTGGTTTAGTAATGGCTGTTTTAGTAGCAGTTGTAATTATTGGTGGTATTAAAAGAATTGCTTCTGTAACAGAAAAAGTAGTTCCTTTTATGGCTGGAATTTATGTTTTAGCAGCCTTAATTATATTGTTTGCTAATTTTAGTTTAATTGATGATGCCTTTGCTTTAATTTACGAAGGCGCATTTTCTGGATTAGGTATTGCAGGTGGTTTAATAGGTGTGATGATTCAAGGTATACGAAGAGGAGCATTTTCTAACGAAGCAGGTGTAGGTTCTGCAGCAATTGCACACTCTGCAGTGAGAACTAAATATCCTGCAAGTGAAGGTATTGTTGCTTTATTAGAGCCTTTTGTAGATACTGTAGTAATTTGTACAATGACAGCCTTGGTAATTATCATTACAAATTTTGATGGGCAGTTTATGCAATATGGAGTAGAAATTAAAGAAGGTGTAGAGTTAACTGCTATTGCATTTGATTCTGTAATACCTCACTTCTCAGTAGTATTAACAATTGCAGTTATATTATTTGCTTTTTCTACTATGATTTCTTGGTCATACTATGGTATGCAAGGTTGGAAATTCTTATTTGGTAAAGGTAAAATTACAGATTTGGTTTATAAAATATTATTTTTGATGTTTGTGGTTGTTGGAGCTTCTATTAGTTTAGGTGCCGTAATTGATTTCTCTGATGCAATGATTTTTGCAATGGTAGTGCCAAACATTATTGGTGTAATCATGTTATCTCCAATCATTAAAAAAGAGTTAAGTAAATATATGAATGCTATCAATAAAAAAGAAGAAGCAATAGAAGATGGTGCTGTTGATATTAACGAGCATATGTAAAAAACAATTTATATGAAATTTTTAAAACCCCATTTCTGGTATAATAAAAGCCAAAGAAATGGGGTTTTTTTATTGGCTTTACTTATTTTAATTTTTCAAGGAATTATTTTCTTTGCCGATTTTTCTTCCCAAGAAAAAGTAGATTTCAATTCTCCACAAATTTTAGCATTTCACAGTAAAATTGATAGTTTAAAGCTAGTTGAACTAGAAAATAGAAAACCCAAAATATTTCCTTTTAACCCCAATTATATTACAGATTATAAAGGTGAACAACTAGGGATGTCTTTAAAGGAAATAGATCGGTTGTTAGCATTTAGAAAAACTAACAAATTTGTAAACTCTAAAGAAGACTTTCAGCAAGTAACAAAAATTTCAGATTCTTTATTAAATAAAATAGCTCCTTATTTTAAATTTCCAGATTGGGTAGTGCAGAGAAATCGTAATCAACAAAAAGGATTTAATACGAATGCTAGTAAAACAAAAAAATATGGTGAAAGCTCTTATAACAATAAACCCAAACACATAATAACATCCACAGATATCAATAAAGCAACACAAGAAGATTTTAAAACCATTTATGGTGTTGGAGAAAAATTATCAGAAAGAATTATTAAGTATCGTTCTAAATTACAAGGATTTTCTTTAGATAAACAACTCTTCGAAGTTTGGGGTTTAAAAAAAGAAGTAGCTGAAAAAGTATTAGAAATATTCAAAATTGTAGAAAAACCGATTATCGTAAAAGAAAATGTAAATACATTAACATTCAAGCAGTTATTGAAAAATCCCTATATAGATTATGAACTTTGTAAAAAGATTTTCGACTACAGAGATCAAGTTGCTGAACTTCAGGATATAAAAGAATTAACAAATATCAAGGGTTTTCCTTTAGATAAATATGATAGAATAGTCTTATATTTGGTAGCTGAATAAACAACTAAAAAAAGTACTGAATGAGTAGTATCTATTTTACAGAAGAGCATGAAGCTTTTCGTGCAAGTTTTAAAGATTTTTTACAAAAAGAAGTAGTCCCTCATATAGAAAAGTGGGAGAAAACAGGAACTATAGAGCGTTTCATTTGGAAAAAATTCGGAGAAATGGGTTACTTTGGTTTATCAACTCCCGAGCAATATGGAGGGTTAGATTTAGACCTTTTTTATACGGTAATATTTTTAGAAGAAATGCAGAAAATAAATTCTGGTGGCTTTGCAGCAGCAATGTGGGCTCACGAGTATTTAGCAATGACGCATTTAAACAAAGAGGCAAGCGAAGCAACAAAACAAAAATATTTAATACCAAGTGTAGAAGGCGATAAAATTGGTTGTTTGTGTATTACAGAACCTTTTGGAGGTTCAGATGTTGCAGGCATGCGTTCTACAGCAATTAAAAAAGGAGATAAATATATTTTAAATGGCTCAAAAACATTTATTACCAATGGTGTTTATTCAGACTATTTAATAGTTGCTGCAAAAACAGATCCATCTGATAAATATAAAGGAATTAGCATTTTTGTGGTAGATAGAGATACTAAAGGTATTTCTGCAACCAAATTAGATAAATTAGGTTGGCGTGCATCAGATACAGGAGAAATTGCTTTTGATAATGTAGAAATTCCAGCAGAAAATATATTAGGCGAAGAGGGTAAAGGTTTCCCATACATTATGCAACACTTTGCTTTAGAAAGACTTTTAATGGGCGTAAATGCACATGCGAGAGCAGATTTTGCAGTAGACTATGCCATCAAATATATGCAAGAAAGAGTAGCGTTTGGTAAGTCTTTAGACAGGTTTCAAGCACTAAGACACAAGATTGCAGAAATGGCAAGTAGAGTAGATATGTGTAGAGAATACAACTATTCAATAGCCAAAAGGTTAGACCAAGGCAATTATGTTGTAAAAGAAGCAAGTATGTCAAAATTACTATCTACAAAAATGGCAGATGAAGTTATTTACGAAGCCTTACAGCTCTTAGGAGGTTATGGTTACATGGAAGAATATCCTATGGCACGTTTGTTAAGAGACAGTAGATTAGGTCCGATAGGAGGTGGTACTTCTGAAATTTTAAAAGAGATTATCGCAAAAATGATAATTGATAATAAGGAGTACAAACCAGCAACATAATTTTTTATTAACTGATTACTGCTAACTGCTAATTGATAACTGTATTCGGGCCTTCCCTAAAGGTCGGGCTTTACGTTATATCTTCTTATACTGAATTTATTTCAGCATCCCTCGTTGTTAATACACCGATTTAATTACCATAAAAAAAGATGCTAGATTTAGTTTATCATAAAAAGGATGCCACTTCAATCCCTAACGCGAGCTAGTTATATAAAATAAAATGAATAAAAAATTTGTAATTCATAATTAATAACTACATTTGCAGTCCAAAAAATAAAAACAAATAGTTTTATAACTATAAAAATATAAAGATACTTATGAAGGGAGGTGCCAACTTATGTTAATTATACCAGTAAAAGAAGGAGAGAATATAGATAGAGCGTTAAAGCGTTACAAAAGAAAGTTTGACAGAACAAAAACAATGAAGAACTTACGTAACAGAAAAAACTTTACAAAGCCATCTGTAGCTAAAAGAGCTCAAAGAATCAAAGCATCTTACGTTCAAAGATTAAGAACACAAGAAGAAGTAGGTTAGTGAAACTCAATTTTGAAAAGACCAAAGGTCGCATTCAAAATTGTAAGTTGAACTAATCCCGATTTCAGATCGGGATCTTAGCTTAAAATAATAATCCGTAGAATTTATTTCTACGGATTTTTTTATGTCCAAAATTTTGTAGATTTACAACAAACAATATTTTAAAAATTTTGATAGAATCTTTTTTAGAATACTTATCCTTAGAAAAAAAATATGCTGTACATACTATAACAGCTTATAAAACCGATTTGTTAGCGTTTAAAGACTTTATAGAAACAGAATATAAAGTAGTAGACCTTACAGAAGTTCATTATCCACAAATAAGAACCTGGATTGTTGCTTTAGTAAATCAAAAAATATCAAACACTACTATAAACAGAAAAATTAGCTCATTAAAATCATTTTATAAATTTCTTCAAAAAACAGAGCAAATAGAAAAAAATCCATTATTGAAGCATAAATCTTTAAAAACACCGAAAAAAGTACAGGTGCCATTTACGGTTAAAGAAATAAGCAATGCTATAGATATTAATACAGAAGAAAATAATTTTACAAGCTTAAGAAATAAACTTTTAATAGAACTTTTATATTCTACAGGAATCAGAAGAACAGAGCTTATCAATTTAAAAGATAGAGATATAAATGTTGCAGAAAGAACCATAAAAGTTTTAGGGAAAAGAAATAAAGAAAGATATGTGCCTTTGTTAGCAACAGTTATTCAAACATTAAAGGGGTATCAAAAAGAAAAAAACAAAATTTCAGTAAAATCAGAATACTTATTTATTACATCAAAAGGAAATAAAATATATGAAACACTTGTTTACAGAATTATTAATTCTTACTTTAGTAGAGTCTCAGAAAAGGTGAAAAAGAGTCCACATATACTAAGGCACTCTTTTGCAACACATCTTTTAAATGAAGGCGCAGATTTAAATTCAGTAAAAGAATTGCTAGGGCATTCATCCCTAGCCTCAACACAAGTCTATACGCACAATAGTCTTGACGCAATAAAAAAAGTGTATAATCAAGCTCATCCAAAGAGCGTAAAAAAAAGATGACGTATGAAAGTATTCACCCAATCCGTAAATTTTAATGCAGACAGTAAATTAATTGATTTTGTAGAGATTAAAGTTTCAACCTTATCAAAATTTCACGACAAAATTGTAGATGCAGAAGTTTTTTTAAAAGTTCAAAATACAAGTGACAAAGAAAATAAGATTACAGAAGTTAAAATAAATATCCCCGGTAAAGAATTAATAATTAAAAGAGAAACAAAAACCTTCGAAGAAGGCGTTAATTCTGCTGTGGACAACTTAAAAAGACAGTTAAAAAGATCTAAAGAAAAACATAGAGATTCATTAATATCATAAAATGATAAAAAAAAGTAAAAAAAAATTATAAAAAGTTTTAGAATATAAAAAAACTTTATACATTTGCAATCCGTTAGAAATAGCGGATTGTTTTTTTATAAAAACAGCCGATGTAGCTCAGCTGGCTAGAGCAGCTGATTTGTAATCAGCAGGTCGTGGGTTCGAGTCCCTCCATCGGCTCTAAAAAAATAAATTGCAATTGCAATTTTGTTCATTGAAATAGTAAATTTAAGGGGAGATACTCAAGCGGCCAACGAGGACGGACTGTAACTCCGTTGACTATGTCTTCGCAGGTTCGAATCCTGCTCTCCCCACAATTTACATATTGCGAAAGTAGCTCAGTTGGTAGAGCGTCAGCCTTCCAAGCTGAATGTCGCCGGTTCGAACCCGGTCTTTCGCTCAAATAATTTACGAGTTACGAAACAAGAAATACAAATCGTAAATCTAAATCGGCAGTAGTAAATTAATTGCCGATGTAGCTCAGTTGGTAGAGCGCATCCTTGGTAGGGATGAGGTCATGGGTTCAAATCCCATCATTGGCTCACTTTAAAAAGTATTATTAGACACTAAATATATTTAAACTAAGAATTAAAATTAATAATTATGGCAAAAGGAACTTTTGACCGTTCGAAACCACACTTAAACATTGGTACTATCGGAC
>NZ_CBFHJT010000029.1:8855-34973 GCF_965656025.1 Polaribacter sp. | reverse complement strand
TCCTGATTTATCTGAAATTTTTGATACGATATCTGCTTTCGTCATGTCTCTATTTTTACTATATTTTTATTAATTTAATTTCAAAAATGCGGATGCAAATATATGATAATTAATCAATTCCAAAAATAATAAAGTGTAAATTTATGTGAATTTTATAATGTAATTTCGCAATTCTATTTTTTAACAATGATATTCTCTAACATTCTCATAAACTGGTATTTACAAAACCAACGCCAATTACCTTGGCGCAAAACAAAGAACCCATATTTCATTTGGCTATCAGAAATCATGTTGCAGCAAACAAGAGTTGCTCAAGGTTTGGCATATTATTTAAAATTTACAGAAGAATTTCCGACCGTTTTTGACCTCGCAAAAGCAGAAGAAAGTACCGTTTTAAAAATGTGGCAAGGTTTAGGTTATTATTCTAGAGCAAGAAACTTACATTTTAGCGCAAAATACATTGCTAATGAGTTAAATGGCGAATTCCCAACCACCTATAAAGAAATTATTAAGTTAAAAGGTATTGGCGATTATACAGCCTCTGCAATTGCCTCTATTTGTTTTAATGAATCCACTGCAGTTGTAGATGGAAACGTCTACAGAGTACTCTCTCGCTATTTTGGCATTGCAACACCTATAAACTCGACTGCAGGAATTAAAGAGTTTAAAACACTAGCACAATCGCTTTTAGACAAAAAACAACCAGGAACTTTTAACCAAGCTATTATGGATTTTGGTGCAATGCACTGCAAACCTCAAAATCCACTTTGTACAACATGCCCTTTTGCCAATAGTTGTATTGCTTTAGAAAAAAAATTAACCAAAGATTTACCTGTAAAAGAAAAAAAAATTAAAGTTACAAAGCGTTATTTTAATTTTATAGTGATAAAAACAAATAGCAACAAAACTATTTTAGAAGAAAGAAAAGGCAAAGGTATTTGGCAAGGTTTGTATCAATTTCCACTGATAGAAACAAAGAAAAATAGCAATCAAAAAGAGATTATTTCTAGTGAAGAATTTCAAAATTTATTCCCAAATGAAACCACCATTTCATTATTCAACAAAAAAGAAATTGTGCACAAACTATCACATCAACATTTATACACCCAGTTTTGGATTGTAGAAACCAATACAGTAAAAGAAGCTACTATTTCTTGGAAAAATATAGAAGATTATCCTGTACCTATTTTAATTGCAAATTTTCTAGAACAATATCAACTAAAAAGTAATTGATATTTTTAGTACTTTTGATATATAATTTAACAAGCTATGGCAGGAACAATAAACAAAGTAATCTTAATAGGTAATTTAGGCGATGATGTAAAAATGCATTATTTTGATGATCAAAATTGTGTAGGTCGTTTTCCTATTGCAACCTCAGAAAGTTATACTAACAAACAAAGTGGCGAAAAAGTAACCAATACAGATTGGCACAATATTGTTGTTAGAAATGGATTGGCCAAAGTTTGCGAAAAATACTTATCTAAAGGTGATAAAGTATATGTAGAAGGTAAATTAAAAAATAGACAATGGGAGCAAGATGGTGTAAAGCGTTACTCTACAGAAGTTGTGGTTACAGAAATGACAATGCTAACTACAAAAAAGAATGCTGATGCAAATACTGCTGCACCACAAGAAAGTAAGCCAACTAAAACAGCGCAACCAAAATCTGTTGCTTCTGATGAAAATGACGATTTACCATTTTAACAATTTAAACTCATAAATTTTGGATCCAGATCCCGAATCTTTATTTTTTCTATTAGCCTCCTTTGACTTTATAACTACTTTAAATGGCATTACATTAATTGCCTTATTAATAAGTTCTGCATTGGTTTCTGGTACAGAAGTAGCGTTTTTTTCTTTATCACAAACAGACTTAAACGAACTTTCAAATAACGGAAAACAAGATAACATTGTAGTTACACTTTTAGAAAGACCCAGAAAATTACTGGCAACCATATTAATAACAAACAATTTTATAAATATTTTAATTGTTTTGTTATTCGCATCGATGGCAGAAACGCTTTTTGGTGATTTTAACTTGGACATAAATCTCTATTATTTTACAGTTTCTATTCGATTTTTAATAGAAATTATACTTGTAACTTTTTTAATTCTATTATTTGGTGAAGTTTTACCAAAAGTATATGCGTCTAGAAATGCGCTTACTTTTTCTAAAGCCATGTCTAAATTTATACACTTTGTAAGCGTTTTATTAACTCCATTTAGCTTGCCTTTAATTAGCCTCACAAAGTGGATAGAAAAAAAACTAGGCAGCAAAGGCACCAATTTTTCTGTAGAAACATTATCACAAGCTTTAGAACTTACCTCACAAGGTGCTACCAATAAAGACGAACAAAAAATTTTACAAGGAATTGTAAATTTTGGAAACACAGAGACTGTGCAAATAATGAAACCAAGAATAGATATTTTTGCCATTTCAGATGACGAGCCCTACGAAGTAGTTTTAGAAAAAATATTGGCAAATGGTTATTCTAGAAACCCAGTTTATAAAGAAAATATAGACAATATTATAGGGGTTTTATATGCTAAAGATTTATTAGAACATTTGAATAAAAAATCTTTTAAATGGCAAAACCTTTTAAGAGAGCCTTTTTTTGTACCAGAAAACAAAAAATTAGACGATTTGTTGGGCGATTTTAGAGCGATAAAAAATCACTTAGCCATTGTTGTAGACGAGTATGGAGGCACAAGTGGTTTGGTAACTTTAGAAGACGTAATAGAAGAAATTGTTGGTGATATTAATGATGAGTTTGATGATGATGATTTAACCTACTCTAAACTAGACGCTAACAATTATATTTTTGAAGGTAAAACAAGTATTAAAGATTTTTGCAGGGTTTTAGATGACGAAGACGAAGATATTTTTGAAGAAGAAAAAGGAGAAAGTGAAACTTTAGCTGGTTTTATTTTAGAAATTTCAAGAAAATTCCCCAAAAAAGGAGAGAAAATAAACTTTAAGAATTATACGTTTACTATAGAAGCGTTAGATAAAAAGCGCATAAAACAAGTAAAAGCCACCAGAAATGCGTAACCTTTTTTTCTTACTTTTTATATTTATTTTTTTAGGATGTAAAGAAGATACTTTACCAAAACCAAAAGCTTATTTAAGCTTAAAATATCCTAAAAAAACATACCAAAAACTTCAGCTAGAAAGACCTTATAGTTTTGATGTTTTAAAAAACACAACTACCATTAACAAGCCAAATAATTGGTTAACTATTAGATATCCAAATTTAAATGCGTCTTTAGATATTACTTATAGACCTGTAAACAACAACATAAAAGAACTTTTAACAGAAGCAGAAAAGTTAGTGTTTAAACACGCTGTAAAAGCAGAACAAATCATACCAAAGGATTATACAAATTCCCCAAAAAGAGTGTTTGGTAGTATTTACGAAATTACGGGTAATGCAGCTTCTCATATACAATTTCACGCTACAGATAGTACCAACAACTTTTTAAAAGGCTCTTTGTACTTTTATGCAAAACCCAATTACGATTCTATTTTACCTGCAGTTGCTTACATAAAAAAAGATGTTTTTAGGTTGATGGAAAGTTTAAAGTGGAAAAACAATTAGCAGCAATTTATTGCGTAAAACTACCTATTTTTTTAAATAGTAAATAAAACGCTTTTTAAATTCATCAATTATTAAGTTCTTTGAGTATCTAACCAAACTTTTTAATTATGAAAATAATAAACATCAAACTGCTTTTATTCTTTTGTATTGCAGTATCCATAGTATCTTGTGTAAAAAAAGAAAAATCTGAAGTTAAAATTGCCCCAAAATATTTATTATCTATTTCTAAAACCGATAATACAAATGCACCAGCTTTACAGTCTTTTACACATGCAGAATCTATTTCTGGTAAGGAGTGGCTTCTATTTGGAGGAAGAACGAATTCTTTAGATTCTTTAAATGGTGGTATTCATAAATTAAACGGAAATTATGCAAGTTCTTCTTTTACAAAAGCGTCTTATAATGATGTTATTTATGTTTACAATCCAGAAAAAGATGAAATTTCTGCAAGCCTAACACTCACTGATTTTATATCGATAATAGAAAAAAAGGTTACTTCGTCCGTTAAAAATCCATCTACTTTATCACCTTACTACAATTTATTTAGGGCTGTAAAAGAAAATATTACCATCTTTAAAAACTCAAACGCTTTGGTAAAACAAAATGGAAATTACCTTTATACTTTGGGTGGTTATGGTCCAGCAGATTTTTCAGACCCTTCGAAAAAATATACTACCTACAACCATATAGCAAAAATAAATGTTGATAATTTAATTAAACTGGTAAAAGAAAAAACGTTAACCGATAATGAATGGAATGATTTATTAAAGGTTGGTAAAAACGACAAACTAGTAAGTACCGGTGGAGAAATGTATATTTTTGATGAAACCTTATATCTAAGTTTAGGTCATAGTTTTGGTAATAGTGCACCAAAATTTTCTAAAGGTCAAAAATATGTAGATGCAATTTATCCATTTACAGTTTCCATTAATAAAGAGAATGCTTTTGCTTTAGATATTTCAATAAAAGATTCTATTTCTGATGTTGCAAACCCTAGTGGACAAGGTTCTGACTCAACCTCTATTTTTAGGAGAAGAGATGGTCCAATTTTACCATCACTTTACAAAAACCCATCAAACAACGCTATTGAAAAAAGTATTGCAATTTACACGGGTGTTTTTAAACCTGGTGAAAAAGTTTTAGAAGCTTGGAACGATGCTATTTACGTGCATCCAAAATGGAAAAATAGCAACAGTAAATTATATACTTATGACAAAGCTTACAATCAAGAAAATTACAATGTATATTCTTGTCCGAGTGTGGTGTTATTTGATGCTGAATCTAATATTTTACATTCTTATTTAATTGGTGGAATAGGAGATGGAAAAGGAGCTCCACAAGGACATTTATCTGGTTTTACAAACACAAGTGTACATATAGAAATGAAAATTGATAGTTATCCTTTAAAAAGTTCACATCAAGTTTTAAACAACAATATATTTACAAATGAAAATGGAAACAACGAACCTTTTTACGGAGCTGAGGCCATATTATTTCTGAATAAAAACATTAGTTATTCAAAATATTCTGAAGAAATTATAGATGCCAATACTACCTTTTCTGAACAACAAGAAACGGTTGAAGTTGGTTATATTTTTGGGGGAATAGAAGCTTTTGAATCTAATCCTGGAACTTATGGTGCAGGGAAATCTCAGGCTTCTAATAAAATCTGGAAAGTTACATTAACTAGACAATTCTAATCAAAATACAATAATATTTCAAGGCAGTTTAGAAGAAATTCTAAACTGTCTTTTTTTTTAAACAATTTCCATTTTCTTTAATAAAAAGGAGGCATTCATGTTTTTACAAACACCGTTTTTTAATGTATAGTCAAAATGCAATTCGTTGTTGGTAATTTCTGCGTCAAAATAATAGTTCTTTATTGTAGTAAATTCGTTTTCTAATTCGCATAAACTTACATCATGAGTCGCAATAATACCTGTGGATTTCGATTTTATTAGTTTTTCTACAAACTTTTTAGACCCAATTGCCTTGTCTTTACTATTGGTTCCTTTTAAAATTTCATCTAAAATTATAAAATAGTCTTCTTTCGTAATTTCATCAACAATAAATTTCAAACGTTTTAATTCTGAGTAAAAGTAACTCTCATCTTCTGTTAAAGAATCTGTAGTTCTCATACTTGTAATTAATTTTATAGGAGCATATTTAAAACGTTCTGCACAAACAGGCAAACCAATATTTGCCATCATAATAGATAAAGATACTGTTCTTAAAAACGTACTTTTACCTGCCATATTTGCTCCTGTAACTATAAAAAACTGTGCTGCGTCAATCGTAAAATTATTATCTATTCTCTTTTCTGAATTTAATAATGGATGCCCTAAATTAACAGCTTCAATAATTTGTTTTTCTGATGAAATCTCAGGAAAAACAAAGGCTGTATGATTGAATTTAAAATTGGCTAATGAGTTTTGAGCATCAAAAAAAGCAACTACTTCAAACCATTTTTTTACAGTGTGTTTATAAGCTGTAATCCACTTTTCTACACTATAAGCAAAGCTAATTTCTGATAAAAATAAACCATTCCCAAAAACGGCAATTACAATATTATTTCGTTGATCAAAAGCATCTAAAATTTTAGCAAATTTTTTAAAAATAGCAGAGGCTTTTTTATCTTCAGATGTAATAATTTTTTGCTTTTGCTGTAAGATTTCAGAAGTAAATTCTTCTTGTTCTATCTCATTTAACAATTCATGATATTGTTTAAAAGTTTCTCTAACTTTATCAGTTTCTGCGTATAAATTACTGGTCTTTTTTAAAAATCGTCCTGTAATAAATAATCCCAAGAAAAACCAAACAAGTATATAGTTAAAAGATAAAAGACCAAAAGAAACCAAGCCAATTAATAAAACGGAAATAAAAGAAAAGACTTTTGTTAAAACGCTTATAGAAATAGGTAAAGTTTGTTTGTAATTTACAACCCAAGTTTTAATAAAATCAGAGGTATTTTTTACAGTTACCAAACTAGCAATCGCATTAAAATGCTGCCTCCATTTTGGTTTTTCTGACAGCTCTTTTACAACTTCTTGTTTGGCTAAAATTTCAGCAGTTTTATTATCAGTTAAAATAGTTGAAAGCTCTTTTACTCCATCTTTAGTTGCTGTTCTGTTTATATATTGAAAAAAAGAACCTACACCAAACAAATCTATATCATTGCTATAAAAATGGGTAGGATTTATAAACTCTTCTCCTGTTTTTAAGTGATGAAAATCGCGATGTAAAACTTGAATTTCTGTTTTATTTATTGCTATTTTTTGAGCAACAATATTTCTTTTACGTTTTAAATCTAGATGTTTTACAACCAGAAAAGCAAACAATAGAATACCCAAAAAAGCAATGATAAAAACATCTGGATAGTTACCCAGAGTTAAGTACATTAAAAAAGCTGTTCCCAAAAAAACCGCAAATCTAAAAACGCTTAAATTGGCTGATTTCTTTTTTAAACTTACCGCTTTTTCTTCTAGTTCTTTTAATGTTTTAGCGTAAAATTCTAAAGGGTTTATCATAAGTCTACTTGCATTTTGTATGTAGAAATTCCACCTGTTAAATTTAGCACTTTTAAATCTGGATATTTCTTTTTTAACTTTTCTGTAGCTCTATAACTATTAAATCCTCTTTGACAAACCATTACGTAAGTTTTTGAGTAATCAACATCTATTTTTTCTGCATCAAATGTATTGATATGAATGGTTTGATTTACCTCAAAAGGTAAATTTAAATTTTCTAAAACAGCTATTAATTCTAAATTTTCATCTCCTAATTGCTCTTTTAATTCCTCTGAAGATATTTGCCAATCTAGATTTTGACCTGCACATGCAGCATCTACATAGGTTTGTATTTTAAATATTTTCGCAATTTTGTCTTTTAAAAAAGTAGGTTTTAACTTCATTTTTAATTCTTTGTTTTGCAACGTATTATATATACGTAATTGATTTGTTAGTGGTTTTCCTAAACCAGTAATCAATTTTAAAACTTCGTTTACTTGAGCTGTTGCAATCATCCCTACAATGGCATTTAAAGTTCCTGCTTCTTCACAATTTGGAATATCAGTTGCCATTTCTGGAAATGCATCTCTTAAATTCGTGGAGTAACTTCCATCTTTTTGCAACATATTAAAAGTAGCTACATAACCATCAAACTTATACAAAGAACCATATACTAATGGCTTATTTTTAATGACACAAGCATCATTTAATAAATATTTTGTAGGTAACGAATCTGTACCATCAACTACAATATCAACATTTTCAATCAACTCGAAAACATTGTCTTTATTGATGGGTTTATCTGTAAAACTAACCTCAGTAAATGGTGCTCTTTTTTTGATAAAGGTTGATAAAACCTCGGCTTTTGAGTTGCCAACATCCTCTAAACTATAAAAAACTTGTCTGTGCAAATTGGTAACGTCAACCGTATCAAAATCTACCAAATGAATTTTTCCAACGCCACTCGAAGCCAAATATACTGCAATCGGACTTCCTAAACCTCCACAACCAATAACTAACACAGAAGCGTTTTGCAGTTTTTGTTGCCCAACTTCACCCATTTCTGATAAAGTAATTTGACGTTTAAAAAGTTGGTTTTTTGTAGGTTTCATTTTACATCGAACTTGTTTCAGTATACTTTTGTCATTTCGAAATGAGCCTTTTTTGGGCGATTGAGAAATCTTATTAATATGAACTCATTGCTATGAGATTTCTCCTAACGTCGAAATGACATTCGTTATTTATTTAACTCTTTTTTAGCCAATTCAAACTCTTCAGGAGTATTTACGTTTCTAATAAAATTGTCATCAATTTCTACAATTTCCACATCAGAATTAATGAGCATTTTTCGCGGACAAGAATAGCCTTGAGCTAAATATTGCAATAAAATAGGATATGCTTTTGGCTCATAAATGGTAATTAAGGGTTCTACAAACTCTTTATTTTTTCCTTTTATTGCTGTGGCAACTTTACTCGGATTTCTGTGTTTTAATAATGACTGAATTACTTTGTCATTTACAAAAGGTACATCAGTTGCCAACACAAACCAAGCTGAATTTGGGTCTTTTTGAAAAGCAGAACAAATGCCTCCAAAAGGACCAAGGTTGTAAAAAGTATCAGGAATTTCTTGAGATTTCTCGACTGCGCTCGAAATGACATTGGATTTTTTATTGTCACCTTGAGCGCAGTCGAAAGCTCTTACCGAATAAAAAGTTTCTAAATTATTGTTTTCTAACAATTCTTTAGCCACTTCTTTTTGGGGTTTTCCAAAATAATCAAGTTCAGATTTATCTTGCCCCATTCTTGTACTTTTACCACCTACCAAAACCAAACCTTTTATAGGTGCAATTTTTTCTTGAATTAAATTATTAATGTGATTCGCTATTTGATCAACTTCATCAATGGTATAACAAATCTTATTTTTTATGTTTGGATATTTTTCTACCAAAAAATCGAAAAACTCAGTTTCATTTTTCAGTTTTACAATAAATTGAATACGATCTAATTGGTCTAATCTTTTTAATACTGAAGCTTCTTTTGCTTCATCTAAAATTAAAATTTGTTTTGCTCCTTGGTAATGATTTCCGTTAATAAACACATAATCAAATTGTGCAAAATCTAAACGTTGTTGGTATTTATTTACGTTTCCAGAAGTGGTAATTTGCAAGTTTCCTTCGTGATGAAAAACGTATTCAGATAACTTATTTTTTGCCACATTTTTTGCGTGTGAAACATCAAAATAGGCCAACTTGTAATTTGACAATCTTTCTGAAACTTTATGAACCAATTCTGAAATGTTATTGCAATTTGTTCCTAAAATTGCAATCTCATTTGGTGCAAAATTATCGTTTGCTCTTCTTTCTAAGTTTGTATGTTTTTTGTGTTTTTTCATTTCATTCTTTTTGTCATTTCGAAATGAGCTTTTTAAGCGATTGAGAAACCTCCTTTTTAGATTCCTCCTCATTCTTCGTTCGGAATGACATTTAAATTATTAGGATGGACTTTTAATATCCATTTTTCCTCCTGTTTTTTCTAACAACTTCACTTCTTTAATTACCATTTTTTGACTGATGCTTTTGCACATATCATAAATAGTTAAGCATGCAATATTTGCACCTGTTAACGCTTCCATTTCTACGCCTGTTTTTCCTTCAATTGTTACTTTGCAAAGGACTTCTATGTGTTCAGTATCTGTAATATTGACATCAATATCTACACCATTAATTAATAACGGATGACACATAGGAATTAGTTCTGGGGTTTTTTTAACACCTTGAATTCCTGCAATAATAGCCGTTTGAAAAACCGGTCCTTTTTTGGTAACTAACTCCTCATTTGTAAAACGAGCAATTACTTCTGTTCCTAAAAACATCGTTGCTTTTGCAATGGCAGTTCTTTTGGTAATTTTCTTGTCAGAAACATTCACCATTTTTGGACTTCCTTTTTTGTTGATGTGTGAAAAATCGCTCATTACCTATATCTTATTATCGGAAAATTCTCTCCTTTTTTAAACTCGTTTTTATCACTTGGTAAATAAATAAAAGCATCTGCATGTACCAAACTTGCCAAATCTCCTGAACCATTTCCGGTAATTGGAGTTGCTAAAGTATGACCGAATTTATCACTTAATTTTACTTGTAAAAAGTATTCTAAATTTGGTTTAAAACTCACGTCTTTAGTTAAAATAGCTGTTTCTTCTTTGATTTCTAAGCCAACAGATTTGTAATACCAAGGATAAAAATACACCAAACAATTTACAAAAGTAGAAATAGGGTTTCCAGGAAATCCAAAGATATTGCAACTGAATGTTTTTCCATAGAAAAAAGGTTTTCCTGGTCTTTGCGATACTTTATGAAATAACTTTTCCACTCCCAATTCTTCAAAAACTTCTGGTAAAAAATCATATTTCCCTTTACTTACTGCCCCACTAAATAACAATACATCATATTCATCTAAATAATTTTTAATTTTAGATTTTAATAGTGGTTTATCATCTGTAATATGTGCTGTTTCTGAATCTATATTTAATCGTTCTAACAAAGAAACCATCGTAAATACATTAGATCTTCTTATTTGATGCGCTTCTGGTGTTTCCTCTACACCAACCAATTCATCTCCTGTAGAAATAATCATTACTTTGGGTTGTTTGGCAACTTTTATAGTTGATTTACCAACTGTTGCAAAAACGCCAATTTCTGCAGCAGATATGATTTTATTTTTGTAAATTAAAACATCTCCAGCAGTTCTATCTTTTCCTTTAATATGGATGTTTTGAAGGTTTTTAATTTCATCAATCTGAATTGTTGCTTCTCCATTTTTAATGATAACATCTTCATATCTAATGACCACATTTGTGTTGTTTGGCAACACAGCTCCTGTCATTACTTCTAAACAATTTACTGTGTTTTGTAACGTAATTTGTGGACTCCCAGCAGGCTGAATACCTTCTATTGCAAATGCTCTTTGTCCGTTTTGAAATGATGAAAAATCGATTGCAATGCCATCCATAGCAACTCTATTAAATGGCGGAAAATCTCTATCAGCAGTAATTTCTTCTTTTAAAATTCTACCAACAGATTTTAGAAACGGAATTTCTTCAACACCAAAGTTTTGTGTTGAATTTAAAATTATGCTTTTTGCTTCTTTTACTGAAATCATGACCAACCTTTAAATAATGTCAACACTCCAATTACTATTAAAATAAAACCTCCTAACAACCCTTTAATTGTTGTAGAAGTATCCCATAAATTTTTATCTCTCTTGCGAAGTTTAAAAGCAAAAAACAATACAGTAATTCCAATAAATATTAAAAGCATACTATAAACCATATTACCCTCCAATTGTGCTCATACTTTCAGAAACATTTCCTTTTTTTCGATTTGCTTCTGCTATAAATCCGTTTTCTGGTTTTTCTTTTACTAAAGATAAAAACAATTCTTTTAAATCTTCATTTGAAGCACCTTTTCTAATAAAATCGCGTAAATTAAAAACACCATCATCAAACAAACAATTTTTAAAAGTTCCTGTAGAAGTGATTCTAATTCGATTGCAATTATTACAAATAGTTCTTGTAAACGCAGGTATAATTCCGAAAGTTCCTAAATGATTATCAACTTTATAATTTCTAGAAGTTGATGATTTTTCAGATTGAATTTCATCCACAGAAAACTCAGTTTTAACTTCATTTAAAATCTTATTGAAAGTCCAATTTTCGTCCATATCTCTTTGTCCTTTTCCGTTAAAAGGCATTTCTTCTATAAAACGAACTGCAACATTTTTATCTTTTGTGAGTTTTACAAAATCAATAATTTCATCGGTATTAAAACCAGATTGTACAACTACGTTTAGTTTTAAATTTAGACTACTTTTTTCTAGTAACTCGAACGTTTTATACACCTCAGGAAAAACATCTCTTCTTGTAATTTTTGCAAACTTTTCTCTTTGTAAACTATCAATACTCAAATTGATGTTTTTTACTTTTTTAAGTTGTTCAATTTTACCAATATGATGCGAAATTAATGCCCCATTTGTAGTAATATTTATGGCGTCTAACAAATCGTTGTAAGACAACATTTCTAAAAAGCCGACAAAATCTTTACGCACAAAAGGTTCACCACCTGTTAAACGTACTTTTTTTACACCCAATTCTGTAAGCACACGAATTAAACGATACATTTCTTTAAAGGTGAGTAATTCTTGTCTTGGTACAATATCAATTCCATGAGCAGGCATACAATATTGGCAACGCAAATTACAACGGTCTGTAACCGCAAGACGAACATATTCCATTTGTCTGCCAAAATTGTCTTTTAAATTGCTCATTAATTGGGTAATTTTTTACTTACTAAACCATAAACAAATGCGCCTAAAACAGCACCTAATAAAACCACTAAAGCTGGTAAAAAACTAAAGCCTAATAATGCAAAAAGTGGTGCAGCACATGCACCTGATAATGCCCATCCTAAACCAAAAATTATTCCTCCAAATAATGTTCTTTTAAAACCTTTTTCTTTTTCCCCTGGCTCTATTTTATTACCATCTTCATCTCTTATAATTCCTTCTTTAAATAATTGCATTAAAAAAAACGAAATTACCACTGCGCTTCCAATAATACCATACATATGAAAGGATTGAAATTTAAACATTTCGTATATTCTATACCAAGAAATAATTTCTGCTTTGCTTAAAATTATTCCGAATAAAATACCCAAGATTAATAATTTAATATGTTTCATTAAAATATATTTAAAAAATTAATGGAATTAAAAACCAAGTCATAATTAAACCCCCAATAAAAAAACCAACAGTTGCAATTAGAGAAGGCATCTGTAAACTACTTAACCCAGTAATAGAATGCCCAGAAGTACAGCCACCTGCGTAACGTGAACCAAAACCAATTAAAAAACCAGAACCTATTAAAATTAAAAATCCTTTGAAGGATAATAAAGCATCTATACTAAATATTTCTTTCGGTAAAAAGGTTTTTCCACCATCAGCAAAACCTAAATTGGCCATTTCTTGTACTGTCTCTGCATTTAAATCTACGGCCTGATTTGGAGTTAAAAAATTGGCAGCTATAATACCTCCTAAAAGAATGCCAGCTGCAAAGAACAAACGCCATTTTTCCTTTTTTAAATCTATTTTAAAGTAGTCTGATAATTTGTTTGCGCCGCTTAAAGTACAAAAGGTTTCTAAAGTAGTAGAAACCCCAAAATTTTTACCAAAATAAAACATTAAAAAAAGCACGAATGCAATTAATGGGCCTGCAACATACCAGGGCCAAGGATGTAATAGAAAATCCATATTTATAGTTGAGTTTTTATATAATTTATAATTAGTGCTGTAGCACCTAAATGATCTTCAATATATTTTTTATTGATGATTCCTGTTAAGTTTCTATAATTTGCATCGTTTTTAAGATGCAATAAGTTTTTTGTAAACTCTTGTTGATTTTTAATAGAAATACAACCTCCTATCTTTACCAAATCTACAGCCTCTTTAAATTTGTCGTATTTATTACCAATAATAACAGGTATACCAAAAGTTGCAGGTTCTAAAATATTATGCAAACCAGTTTTTAAACCTCCACCAACATAAGCAACATCTGCTGCTGCGTAGATTTTGGTAAGAATACCAATGGTGTCTATAATAAATACTTGATATTCTTTTAGAGATTGCTTCGCGTCATTCGCAATTACATCAGAATATTTTATAAATTTTTTATTGATTGATTTCTCTAGCTCTAAAATTGTAGTTGCTTTAATATTATGAGGCGCAATGATAAGTTTTTCATTCTTTAAAGCATCATTATTAATGTAATTTACCAATAATTCTTCATCTTCTGACCAAGTACTACCTGCTACGATTGTGTATTGTTTATTTTTAAAGTCATCAATAAAGTCTAAAGTATTATCTTGTTGTAAAATTTCAGAAACGCGATCAAAACGTGTATCTCCTGCAACTGTTACATTTTTAAAATTGATAGAATTTAGTAATTTTTCCGAATTTACATCCTGCACAAAAAAGTGATGAAATGCCTCTAAAGCTTTGCGCATAAAACCACCATAACTTTTAAAAAACAGTTGTTTTTCTCTCAAAATTCCTGAAACCAAAATGGTAGGCGTATTATTAACTTTTAATTCATTTAAAAGATTTGGCCAAAATTCATATTTGATAAAAACTGCCAATTTGAGATTTAAATTATGTATGAATTTTTTTGCGTTTTTTTTAGAATCTAAAGGCAAATAACAAACTACATCTGCTAAATCATAATTTTTTCTAATTTCGTAACCGGAAGGGGAAAAAAAAGTAACTAAAATTTTATATTGAGAATGAGAATTCTTCAATACTTCAATAATTGGTCTTGCTTGCTCAAATTCGCCCAATGAAGCTGCATGAAACCAAATAACTTTCTTGTCTTTTAAAGCATCTATTTTAGAAAACGTTTGTTTTCTACCCTCAACAAAAAGTTTTATTTTTTTATTAAAGATTGCTACTATTGGTAATAGTAGAGTAGCTAAAAAAACTGTAAAATTGTACAAGAATTTCATCTTGTAAAAGTACAAAATAGAAGTTAGTATTTTGCTAGATGTAAGAGCATAAAAAAAGCTATTCAAAAAATGAATAGCTATTATTTTTTAGATTTTAGATATGTAAAACATTAACATTCCCCCGAAAAAAACGTTTTACAATCTTATGTCTTATACAAATATATACTAATTATCAATAGATTAGCTAAAAATGTTCTGAACGTTACATTTAATGTTCTCAAATTAAATTTATCCGTTTTACAATATCTTCTCTATATTTTTTTCCTACGGGTATTTCTTGGTTATCAATCTTAACAGAGGTATGGTTTATGTGAGTTAAGTGTTTTGTATTTATAATGTACCCTCTATGCACTCTTATAAACTGTTGGTCTAAGTTCTTTAAAATTTCGTTTAAGCTGGTTCTCACTAAATATTTTTGATTGTTTTTTAGATAAATTTCTATGTATACATGTGCACTTTTTAAATATAAAATATCATTAAAATGAACTTTTGTGTAAAAACCCTTATCTTTTATAAAAAGTGAATCTTTAATAATTAAGTTGTCGTCTTTAACGTTTCCAACCTTATTAGAAAAATTATGCAATGCAATTTCTATAGAACTAAACAAATCATCTTTGGTAAAAGGTTTAATTAAATACGCAGGTGGCATTACTTCTTTTGCTAAATTTACAGTGTAAGCATCTGAGTTTGATGTTAAGAAAATAAATGGAAAATTGTATTTCTCTTTAATAGTTCTTGCTAAATCTATACCTGTTTTTTTTCCAGATAATTGCACATCTAAAATGGCGATATCTGGTTTTTCTTCTTCTATAATCGCTAAAGCTTCAGTATAATTTATGGCAGGTTCAAGTGCTTCATAACCCAACTCATCTAAGGTATAACAGATGTTATCGGCTATAATTACTTCATCCTCTACAACCAAAATTTTTACTTTTCTCATTAAAATTATATTTTTATAAAAGTTAAGTTATCATTAAAAAAAGATATAAATACCAGAAAAATGTTCTAAACAAACTTTTATGAATAATAAGCTTAATTTACAAAACGCCTACTATTGGTATCTTTAAAATAAATCTCGAATTTTGCACCAGAATTATTGGTTTGTTTTAAATGACCATGTAATTGTTTTACCAATCTGTTTACTAAGCGCAAACCTAAACTTTTGGCTTTTTTTACGTCAAAATCTTTAGACAAACCTGGGCCATTATCTTCTACAACTAACTTATAATTATCGTCTTTTTCTTTATTAATTGCAACAGAAAGTTTACTAGTTGTGTTATTTCTGAACGCATATTTATAAGAATTTGTAATGATTTCATTTAAAATTAATCCTAACGGGATGGCAGTATCAACATCAAATTTTATATTTTTTGAAGATACAGTGGTTTCTACACCATCTTTTGTTGCGTATAAAGAAGACAACTCTTTTGTTAACTGTTGTATATACTCATCAAAATCTACCAAACCAGTTTCGTTTTGATATAGTTTTTGATGAATTAATGCCATAGATTTTACTCTATTTTTACCTTCATTTGCTAATTCTAGTGCCTTTTTGTCTTCTATACCTCTACTTTGCAACTCTAACAAACTAGAGACTATTTGAAAATTATTTTTTACTCTGTGATGCACCTCTTTAACTAACAATTCTTTTTCTTTAAGAGCTTCTGCAATAATTTTATTTTTGCTTGAAAGTTCTTTAGATTGCTTTTTTATCTTTATTAAAACCAGCAAACTAATTACAAAAAAAACAAAAGCAAGAATTGCAATAACTCCGTATAAAGTTTTTCTTTCTTTCTCATGTTGAATCTCTATTTCTTTCTTTTTTACAGCCTGTTCTGTTTTGTAATTTGCCAAAGAATTAGACAAGTCTTTAGAGTATATTTTTCTTGTGATTTGTATTGCTTCATCTTTATAATTTAAAGCCAAATCAGTATAGCCGTGTTTAGCGAGCGCTCTTGAACTCTCGTTAATTACATGATAAAAATCGTTTGGGTTCAAGTTCTTTCCTAACTCTCTGAGTTTTGTTGCCAATTTTGGTAGCGTTGTAACTTGAAATTTTTTAAGTATATTCTCTTTTAATAATGAATTTTTATCTAAAGTAGATATTATTTTGGCATACAAAGAATAAGTATGAATTCTTGTTGCAGGGTTTTCATAGAGAATATTGATGAGTTTAATCACTCTATCATTATGACCTCCTTTATATACATAAGCATCAATTAAATGCTCTATAATGCTATAATAATAATTGGTATGTTTTGGTAACTCCTTTTCAAGTGCTAAACTTTTCTCACTAACATCTATATATTCTTGTAGCTTACCTTCTAGAAGTAAAAAATCTGTTAAATGATATAAGAATATAATTTGTAGTTCTTTGTCATTTAGTTTATTTGCAACTTTTAAG
Source organism: Polaribacter sp. (assembly GCF_965656025.1). Classification (GTDB taxonomy): domain Bacteria; phylum Bacteroidota; class Bacteroidia; order Flavobacteriales; family Flavobacteriaceae; genus Polaribacter. The sequence goes on along the minus strand of NZ_CBFHJT010000029.1, from coordinate 17,911 downwards.
CTACTATTAACTAACTCTTTACCTTTTATAACATCCTGTTCAATAAGGTACATTACCACAGGATGTGTTCTAATCTTTGTTTTAGCTTTTAAAACTTCTGATTTTTTATCATCAAATTGATTTATATAACTTTCTAGGTCTTTTTGAACCTTTGAAGCTTCGTCCAAACCAACTTCATCCCTTAACTTAGAAACTTGAGTCCATTTTATTTCTACATAATCTAAATTGATTTTTTTGCTTGAAGGTTTTTTTATCTCCTGATTGATATAGTCTGAAACCTTGGTATACTTTACAGATTGACGATTTCCTAATCTTGAAATGAAGGCATAGTAATCTTGGTATGTTAAGTTTTCTTTTTTAAAAAACTTATTTAATCTGTTCTTGTAAGATATTTCAGTAATGGAATCTAAAAAATAAAGAGCAGAATCTATTTTTTTTTCTAAAATAAATTCTTCAACTTTATGGGTATAGTTATTATTTGGTGCATTTTGCCCATAGCTATTTACAACGACAAAAAAAATAAAAGCAAGTAAAAACAACCTCATTCTTAATAATTTGTTAAAATATAAAACTACACAAATAATTTCTATAAAGTAAAATAATATTCTAAAAAAAAACGCTTAAACAAATTAATGTTTAAGCGTTTTTATTATTTTAAAGGCTTTTATTAAGCTTCAAAAGGAGTAATAGATACATAAGATCTATTATTTCTTTTCTTTTCGAATTCTACAATTCCGTCAACCTTTGCATGTAAAGTATGATCTTTACCCATGTAAACGTTTTCTCCTGGATTGTGTGTTGTACCTCTTTGACGAACAATAATGTTACCAGCAATTGCTGCTTGACCACCAAAAATCTTAACGCCTAATCGTTTCGATTCTGATTCTCTACCGTTCTTTGAACTACCTACACCTTTTTTATGTGCCATCTTATTGAGTTTTTATAGGTTAAAGCTAAATTTAATGTTGGTTATTTTTCAATACCACCATCTAATCTATCTTGTAATTCTTTTAATTCGTCCCACTTACCATCTGCAGCTAAACCAGCTTGCTTTGGCCAAGTATCTGTAACAATATGAGATAATCTCGAGCTTGCTTCAGATAAGATTTGGCTTAATTTAGCAGCATCTGTTTTTGCTACTTTAGCAAAAGTATCTAAACCTGCATTTACAAGAGCTTCAGCAGCTTTTGGTCCTGCACCTTCAATTTTCTTTAAATCATCTCCTTTTTTAGAAGCTTTTTTAGGCGCTGCCTTTTTTGTATCAGCTTTTGGTGCTTCTACTTTAGCTTCTTCTTTTTTAGGAGCAGCTTTTTTCTTGGTTGCTTTTTTAGCACCAGAAGCAGCAATAGATTCTATTTGAATCTCGCTTAAAGCTTGTCTATGTCCATTTTTCTTTCTGTAACCTTTTCTTCTTTTCTTTTTGAAAACGATTACTTTATCACCTTGTAAGTGACTTAGGATTTTTGCCGTAACTGCGGCTCCTTCTATAGCTGGGGCGCCAATAGATATAGTTCCATTTTCGTCAGTTAAAAGAACGTTATCAAAAGTTACTTTTGATCCTTCTTCTCCTTGTAAACGATGAACGTATACTTTTTGGTCTTTTGCTACTTTAAACTGCTGCCCTGCTATCTCTACGATTGCGTACATACTATTTGTTTTGCGTATTTATACTTGTTAGTTTGCATTTATTTAACTAAAATGCGGGTGCAAATATACATCTTTTTTACAACCCTACAACACTGTTTTAAAAAATAATAGCATTAAAATCAACTAAATAAATACTATTAATTTTCTTATTTACTGATATTCTTCCTATTTTTGAAAAGATTAAAAAAATTGTTTCCAAACTGTAACAAATACATTTTGGTAGCGTCCTACAAATTAACAATTATTAATTAAATAAAAAGTAAATGAAAAAAAGTGTTTTAACTTTAGCTTCTGCTTTATTGTTTGCATTTTCTGCAAATGCCCAAAAAGTAGAATTTGAAGAGTATGATTTAGATAATGGTTTGCATGTTATTTTGCATCAAGATAATTCTGCACCTGTAGTAATAACATCTGTAATGTATGGTGTTGGAGGTAAAGATGGCAGTAGAGAAAGAACCGGATTTGCACATTTTTTTGAACACCTTTTATTTGAAGGAACTAAAAATATTGAAAGAGGCGAATGGTTTAAAATAGTATCTTCTAATGGAGGAAGAAACAATGCAAACACATCACAGGATAGAACTTACTATTATGAAATTTTTCCTTCTAATAAATTAGAATTGGGTTTATGGATGGAATCTGAGCGTTTATTGCACCCAATAATTAAGCAAGAGGGTGTAGATACTCAAAATGAAGTTGTTAAAGAAGAAAAAAGACAAGGTGATAGACCATACTCTAAAATTATAGAAGAGGTTAGTAAAAATCTATTCAAAGTGCATCCATATAAAGATCCAAATATTGGTTACATGGATCATTTAGATGCAGCCACTTTAGAGGAGTTTTTAGCATTTAATAAAAAATATTATGTACCAAACAATGCTACTTTAGTAGTTGCAGGAGACATTGATATTGCTAAAACAAAAAAAATGGTAGAAGCTTATTTTGGCCCTATTCCTAGAGGTGAAGAAGTGGTGAGAAGTTTCCCAAAAGAAACACCAATAACAAAAGAATTTAGAGCAACTGCTTATGATGATAAAATTCAAATACCAGCAGTTATAGCTGCATATAGAACACCCTCTTTTACAACTAAAGACTCTAGAGTTTTAGACATGATATCGTCTTACTTAAGTACTGGTAAAAGTTCTATTTTATATAAAAAATTAGTAGATACAAAGAAAAAAGCATTGGCAGTACAGGCTGTAAACCTTAGTCAACAAGATTATGGTATTTATGCATTATTTGCACTTCCTTTAGGAGATGTTTCTTTAGATGATTTAATAAAAGAAATAGACGAAGAAATTGTGAAGCTTCAAAACAATTTAATTTCTAAAAAAGATTACCAGAAACTACAAAACCAGTTCGAAAACAATTTTGTAAACTCTAATGCAAGTGTTGTAGGTATTGCAAACTCTCTTGCAAGGTACAATGTAATGTATGGTGATACTAATTTAATTAATTCTGAAATTGATATTTACAGAAATATTACAAGAGAAGATATTAAAGAGGTAGCAAACAAATATTTAAAAACAAACCAAAGATTAATCTTAGAATACTTACCTAAGAAAAAATAATAAGACAGATGAAGACAAGAATTTTATCAATAATAACATTATTAATGGTGTCTTTTGTTGCAACTGCACAAATAGACAGAAGTAAAATGCCAGAGCCAGGGCCAGATCCTGTTGTAAAATTAGGGAAAGCAGAAAAATTTAAATTAGATAATGGTTTAACTGTAATTATGGTAGAAAACCATAAATTACCAAGAGTTTCTGCAACACTTAGTATAGACAATAAACCTTATTCAGAAGGTAACAAAGCAGGTGTTTCTAGTATGATGGGTAGCCTTTTAGGGAGAGGCACCAGTTCAATATCTAAAGATGAATTTAACGAAAAAGTAGATTTTATTGGAGCAAATGTTAGTTTTTTTAGCAGTGGTGCTTCTGCAAGATCATTAAAAAAATACTTTCCAGAAGTATTGGGTTTAATGGCAGATGGTGTTAAAAACTCAACTTTTTCAAAAGAAGAATTTGATAAAGAAAAAAAGGTAACTTTAGAAAACTTAAAATCTCAAGAAAAAGATCTTTCTACAATTGCAAGAAGAGTAGAAAATGTTTTGGTATATGGTAAAAATCATCCTTTTGGAGAATTTACATCTAAAGAAACTGTAAATAACATAACACTACAAGACGTAAAAGACAATTACAATACTTACTATAAACCAAATAACGCGTATTTAATTATTGTTGGAGATTTTAAAACAAAAACTCTTAAAAAAACAGTAAAAAATCTTTTTTCAGATTGGCAAAAAGGGACTATACCAGTACAAACATATAGTACACCACAAAATGTTGACAATACAGAAATTAACTTTGTAAATGTACCAACAGCTACACAATCAGAAATTGCTGTTGTAAATACTGTAGACAGAACTTTAGGTGATAAAGATTATTATGCAGCATTGTTAGCTAATAAAATCTTAGGTGGCGGTGGTTCTGCGAGATTATTTAATAATTTAAGAGAAGACAAGGCATATACATATGGTTCTTATTCTTCTATTTCGCAAAGTAGAACAGAAAATGCAGCAAAGTTTAGAGCTTATGCAAAAGTTAGAAACATGGTTACAGATAGTGCTATTGTAGAGATTTTAAAAGAAATTAATAAAATTAGATACAAAAAAGTAACTGCTAAAGAACTAAATGATGCTAAGGAAGAATATATTGGAGGATTTGTAATGGATGTTCAAAGACCATCTACAGCAGCAAGTTTTGCCTTAAATATTGCACGTTATAACTTACCTGAAGATTTTTATGCAAACTATATAGAAAATATCAATGCCGTTACTTTAGACGATGTACAAAATGCGGCTATTAAATTATTCAAAGGCAATAAGGCTAGAATAATGGTAACAGGAAAAGGTATTGATGTACTTAAAAATTTAGAAAAAACAGATTATGTTATCAAATATTTTGACAAGGAAGGTAACCCAACTGTTAAACCACCTATGACATTGCCAATCCCTGATGGAATGACAGCAGAAACTGTTGTAAATAAGTATTTTGAAGCTATTGGAGGTAAAGACAAAGTAATGGAGGTAAAAACTACAATGATGGTAGCAAACGCAACTATTCAGGGAACACCATTAGTAATGACTATGAAAGCTGCTACACCAAATAAAACATCTCAAGAGATCTCTGTTATGGGTAATACGATGCAAAAAACTGTTTTTAATGGAGAAACTGGTTACTCAGAAGCAAGAGGACAAAAAATGGACATGCAACCGGCACAAATTGAAGAGGCTAAAAAAGGGAATGCATTGTTTAGCGATTTACAATATGTTTCCGGAGAATTGGTAAGAATAGAACCAATAGAAGGTAAAAATGCTATTGTTTTAAAATATAACGATACTGAAGTATTTTATGACATGGCTTCTGGTTTAAAAATAAAACAAGTTAAAACAACAAAAACTCCAGATGGTAAAGAAATAAAAACACCAACTAACTATTCTGACTATAAAGAAGTAAATGGAATTAAATTCCCCCACTCTATAGCTATTAAATCTGGACCAATGAATTTAGATTTTATTGTAAAAGAAATTAAAGTTAATGAAGGAGTTTCTGATGCTGATTTTGAATAATTAACTTAAGAAATCAAAATAAATAAAAAGAGTCGAAATTTAATTTTTGACTCTTTTTTTTGTTTATAATTTAAATACTAAACTTTAACTTACTTCTTCCTATTCACTAAGTAAACCCCCAATAAAATAATAACACCAGCAAAAATTTGAATTGGACTTAACGTTTCACCATCTAAAACACCCCAAAAAATAGCTACTAGCGGAATTAAATAAGTTACAGAAGAAGAAAAAACGGGGTCAGAAATCTGAACCAGTTTATTATATATGGTTTTAGCAATTCCTGTGCCTACCACAGATAATATTACTAGATATCCTAAAGACTGCATTAAAACTTCATTCTTGAAATCAAAAGTGGAAAAAAAGTCTGTAAATAATAATACTATAAATGCAGGAATCATCAACAATAAAAAATTACCTGTTACAATAGAAAGCGCATTCAAATCGCTTAAATATTTTTTAACCATGTTTGCATTTAAAGCATAACCAAAAGAGGCTACAATGATTAGTAATGCATACCAATAATTCTGATTTGGGTTTAAAACTGCACCTTTTAATATTAAAATTAAAGTACCCACCAAACCAATTAAAATACCATATAATTGCGTTCTTTTAAAAGAGAAACCAAATAATAAAGCCCCAAAAATTAACGTATTAAAAGGTGTTAAAGAATTTAAAATAGAAACTACAGAACTGTCTATATTCGTAATAGCAAATACAAATAAAAACCCTGGAATAAAGGTTGCAGCCAAAGAGGTAAACACAATATACTTATAGTGTTTTTTCTGTATTTTTTTCAATGATTTTGGCGCAAAAGAAAGTAAAAAAATGGCAGTAAAAATCATTCTTAAAGCCCCTAACTGAATAGGAGTTACTCCTAACAAGGCCTTTTTCATCAAAATAAAAGAACTACCCCAAACTAAAGAAAGTAAGATAAGATATAGCCATTTTTGCTGTTGATTGCTCATGTTTTATTATTCTAATTGCAAAAATCTTACAATTATTGAAATATAAACGCTTTTATTAATAAATTTGCAACATAATTTAATCACTAAATGTTATGATGTCTAAAAAAATAGTTTATGCTTTTGCAATTGCATTATTTGTAATAACAGCTTGTAAAGAAACTAAAGAAGTTAAAAAAGAAAATGTGTCTCTTGCCATTTCTGGTATGACCTGTGAAATTGGCTGTGCAAAAACCATACAATCTAAACTTTCTAAGAAAGAAGGTGTTTTAGATGCCAAAGTTATTTTTACAGATAGCATTGCAAATATAGAGTTTGATGCAAACACAACCTCTAAAAAAGATTTAATTGCTTTTGTAGGTGGTATTGCAGGTGGAGATTTATATAAAGCTTCAGAAAGTACAATCGAAACTTCTTCAACATCTAAAAAAGCGCATGCTTGCACAGAAGCTTGTAAAAAAGATTGCGAAAATAAAATGGCTTCTAAAAAGGAGTGTAAAGAAGACTGTAAAATGGCTTGTTGCGCTACAGAAGGAACTAAATAATTTTTTATTGAAAACAAAAAAAGCAGGCTTAAAGCCTGCTTTTTTTATACACTTTGGTTTGTGATTATAATTCTGCGTTAATCCAAGACCAAGTAGAAACGTCTACTTTAGTTCCTGTGTTATAAGCATCTGTAGTTGTTGCTGCAACACCATCTATTACAACATTAGCTAACGGACCATCATTTGCCATGTCTATGTTTGTATCATACCCTTCTAAATAAAGGTTTGTAATAGTTGCACCAGATTCTTTTTTAAACTGTAAAGCTATACCACCTGTTGTAGAAATAGCAGTTACGTTTGTAAACATTGGGTTTCCATTTTCTTTATCAGCTTCAAAAGCAGTAGAAAAGTTATCTATTGTATGAGAGATGTAAGTGTTTGTAACAGATCCATTCCAACCTTCTGTCCAATCAACAGCATCATCTTCGTTATTTTCTAAGTAAATGTTAGTTACAGATACTGTACCTCCAAAAAATTCGATACCATCATCTGCCCCATTAATTACTGCTACATTTTCTATTGTTGTACCAGAACCAACTGCATATAAAGAAATTCCGTTGTACTCTGAATCTGCATTAATTGCAGCACCTGTTCCTCTAATTACTAAGTTTTTAATAGACCCTGAGCTATCATTATCAGTTGTACCTCCATAAATAAAACCACCAACTTCTGCTGTAGAATTAGCACCTGAAGTTGTTGTTGCTTTTCCACAAATAGTTAAACCTCCCCAGTCTCCTGGTTCTGCTGATGTAGAAGACATTACAACTGGATCAGATTCCGTACCTTGAATATCTATTTCTCCATCTACTAAAACTGCTAAATAAACATCTACACCACCAGCTCTAGCACTAATTTTTGTTCCAGCAGGGATAATTAATTTACCACCAGCTTCAACAATATAAGATGAACTTAATCTATATTTTTTAGAACTATCTAAAGTTAATGTTGTATTTAAAGTACCACTTAAATCTACCACTTCTGTTAACTCTGCATTTGCCCAAGAAAATAATGCAATATCTACAGTTGCAAGTGCATTATAACTTTTAGCTGGGTCTGCTGCAAGACCATCTATAATTACATTTGATAATGGACCATTATCTGCCATATCAATTGTATCATCATAACCTAATAAAGACAAACCTGTAATTGTTGCACCAGATTGTTTTTTAAACTGTAAAGCTGTACCACCTACAGAAGAAACTGCTGTTAAGTTTGTTAATTTAGGGTTTCCATTTTCTTTGTCTGCTTCTACAACAGTAGAAAAATCTGCTTTGGTGTTAACAACATAAGAATTTGTTACTGTACCATTCCAACCTTCTGTCCAGTCAATTGCATCATCTTCGTTATTTTCTAAATAAAGATTCGTTACAGATACTGTACCTCCAAAAAACTCTACACCATCGTCTGCACCATCTATAACAGCTAAGTTTTCTACCACTGTACCAGAACCTACTGCATAAAAAGAAACACCATTATATTCTGAATCTGCGTTAATTGCAGCTCCTGTACCTCTAATAATTAAGTTTTTAATAATACCTGAGCTATCTGCATCTTCAGTACCTCCGTAAATAAAACCTCCTACTTCTGCAGATGCATCTACACCTGCTGTTGTTGTAGCTTTACCACATAAAGTTAAACCACCCCAATCTCCAGGGTTACTATTTGTAGATGCCATAATTACTGGATTAGATGAAGTACCATTAACATTTATTTTACCTCCTTTTAAAACAGCAATATAAATATCTACACCATTTGAAACAGCATTAATTTGAGTTCCCGCAGGAATGTTAAGTGTAACACCGTCTTCTATTAAAAAAGAACCGCTTAAAGTGTAAGACACAGAAGCGTCTAAAGTAAAGTCTTCTTCTAACTTACCATTCATTATACCATTAGTAAGGTTCTCTATTACAGGAGAAACCTCTTGAATGATTGGATCTGGATCATCACTACAACTAGCAAAGGTGAAACCTATAATTGTAGCAAATAAAAATAATTTAAAATTTTTCATTTTTTTATTGTTTAGTTTTTTAATTTTAAACAAAAATCATACTTAATGTTGTCTTCTTCTTTAAGTAAATATTAAGTGATTGTTAATCTTGAACAAGAAAAAATACTTTTGTTAACTTAATGTTATGCCTATAAAAAAATCGGTTTTTAACCATAAAGTTAAAAACCGATGTGTAAGGTTATAAGTTAGAAGTAATACTTATTTTACTTAAAAAGTATACTTTAAATTTAAGGATAATTGACTCCCTTTTTTATACTGTA
>NZ_CBFHJT010000029.1:6796-8759 GCF_965656025.1 Polaribacter sp. | reverse complement strand
CTAAAACTGTTTCTGTAGAAATTACACCCGTGTTTAAATTTCTGATATCTTGGGTTTGTTTTATTGATGGATTTAATAGGTTTCTACCAATAAATCTTGCCGATAATTTTTCTGTTATTTGTTTGCTTAGTACAAGGTCTAAAGTAACAAATCCTTTTTCTATAATTGCTTCGTTAAATAAAATATCACTACTTGCAAAACTTTCTGGGTTTCCTAAAGCAAATATTTTGTCTGAAGAATAATTACCTGTTAAAGTTGCCACAAACTCTTTCTCTTTTTTATCACTATAAGTAAGTGCTGTATTAATTATAAAGTCTGATGCACCTTGTAAAGATGATTCTGTTTTATTATTGTATTGGTAATTCAATAATAAATCTTGTGTTAACCACATTTGTGTAATATTACCTGTTAGGTTTAAAAGATTTTCTTCTTCTTCATTTTCTAAAAAGCCAACTCTACCCTCTAATTCTACACCAAAAATATTTGCTTCTTCACCTGTATTATTAAATTGAAATATACCCGCAGAACCTCTAGTTTGTGCAAGGTTAATTGGGTCTGTAATTTTTTTATAAAAAGCAGTTACAGATATTAATTCTTCTCTACTAGGATAAAACTCCCACTTTAAATCATTATTATAAACGTTAGATCTTTCTATATCTGGATTTCCTTTAGTTACCCTACCTGTTGGAGAAACATATTCGAAAGGTGCAAACTCTTTAAATTCTGGTAATGTTTGAGAGATACTAGATGCAAAACGAATAAAGTTTCTTTCATTTAACTCATATTTTAAATTTAAACTTGGGTTTAAATTATTATAATCTCTGTTTAAAGATCCTGTTCTTCCTTGAAAGTTGGCAACATCCCACTCAACAGAGAACTCATCTCTTTCAAATCTTAACCCAAAATTACCTGTTAACTTATTAAAAGCAAAATCAAAATCTGCAAAACCAGCCATAGCATCAAAAGTACCATTATATCTATCTAGAGGTCTTTCTACCAAACGTAAACCATTATTAAAAGCTGTTGGTGTAAAAGTTGAAGTAAAATCATCTACACTTGGTACTTGGAAACCATCTGCATCTACCCCAATAAAAAGTGAATTAAAAGTTCTTTCTTTATGTCTAAAATTTATACCAAAATTTAATTTGTAAGGTAAATCATCATCTTCATCTGCTTCTCCTAAAGACCAACTATCTTTTAGATAAGCATTTATTTCACTGTCTTGTATTTTTTGACTTGATTTTCTTTGTTGAAAAGCACTATTATTAGCATATTGTACAGTTGTACTATTTAAAATACTAACCTCATTTCTAATTCTATTTGGTTCTTCAGCTAAAATAAAGTTATAACCAACACCCCAATTTAATGAGTTATTTTCAAATAATTTATGTTCTCCTAAAGCTTGGTTTACAAACATTAGCGTTTGTTTATAGTTTTGATCTCTAACGAATGCGCCATATTCTTCCGGCTCTTGTTCAAACACAAAACCTAAACCATTTCTACCTTGTTCGTATAAATAATCTACACTTTTAGCAACAAAAAGAGAGTTTAGTTTAATTTTATGATTTTCATTAAGCTTTAAACCTACATTAGCATATGCTGTTGTATTAACGTTTGAACTAAAAATTTCTACATCAGAAAAAATTTGATCTATAATATTTGCTCTTGCTAATTGAAATGTTCCTGTTTGATAATTGTACCTTTTAGAATGCGATGCTGTTGCAAAAACAGATAATTCTTTACCAAACACCTCAAATTTTTGTCCTCCAGAAAAAGAAAAACTATAATTTATAGGAGCGCTTTGTTCCTTTGTGTCCCAACCCTGTCTAGTAATTAAATCTTGTACAGCAAATTGTTTTTGATGAAAACCCATTGTAACATCATTTGTAATGATTGTTCTTCTAAAGTTACCAAACTGTTGCATTACATTTGTATTAGAACCACTAGCAACACTTATAGAAAA